>JAVLBT010000029.1:0-24309 GCA_031580945.1 Gracilimonas sp. | reverse complement strand
CTTCGCAGGTAGAATATTAGGAAGCTCCATATTCAATATTGCACCCTTTAAATGGTTTATAAAAAAAGAAAATATCGAATCAGTTGAGAGCTGGTTTGAACATAAAGGACCAATAATCTTGGTTATAAGTCGTTTTATTCCTGGCAGTCGATTTCCAGTTTATCTGAGTGCAGGCCTTTTAAAAACCAGTTTTTGGAAGTTTTGTCTGTACTTTGGATTAACAGCTTTACTTTGGACACCATTATTCGTTTGGATCTCTGTTTTTGCCGGTAACGAAATTCTTACTTACTACGATAAGTACGATGATTACGCGATCTGGATCATGATTGCTTCTATATTGGTGCTATTTATCGTTTTTAAATACTTACTTCCTCTGTTAACCTCTCGGGGACGTAGAATAGCATGGGATAAAATTCAGGCATGGTTAGCCGGAAGAAATAGTTAATTATTATCTTCTATTTAACAGGAAAGCCTTGAATTGGTCAAAATCATACTGAAAAGGAACTGATTTTTTTTCTTTATCATCAAATATCTCAACGGGATCTAACTTAGAAGATATCTGGGGTTCTACTGTTTGCCTGAATTTATAGGGATGAGCCGTTTCAAGAAAAATTCCAACTCCTTCATTCTTTTCCAGATAGTTATGAAGTCCTAAATAGGCAATGGCACCATGAGGATCTAAAATATAATTGGTTTTTTTGTAACAACTATTTATGGCCGATTTGGTCTTGATATCAGAATAAGCAAGTCCCGTTATGCTTGATTTCATTTGGTCATGTGAATGGGAGAAAAGGTCCAACATCCGTACAAAGTTACTTGGGTCACCAACATCCATAGCATTAGAAACCGTTGAAACACTGGCTTTAGCTACATATTGCCCGGTTTTCAGATATTTTGGGACCGTATCATTAGCATTTGAACATGCGATGTAATGCTTAATGGGTAATCCCATTTTTCGCGCAATGAGTCCGGCAGTGAGGTTACCATAATTTCCGCTGGGAACTGAAACAACAACCTGTTGTAATTTTGCGGGGTCTAACTGAGCTAATCCATAGAAATAATAAATGCTTTGTGGCAGCATTCGAGCAATATTAATGGAGTTGGCTGAAGTCAGATTAAGTTTATCATTCAGTTCATTATCCAGAAATGCTTTCTTAACCAGTCTTTGGCAATCATCAAAAACGCCTTCCACTTCTAAGGCAGTTATATTTTTACCAAGTGTAGTCATTTGTTGTTCTTGGAACTTGCTGATTCCACCTGAGGGATATAAAATGATCACATCTATGTTTGGTACTTCGTAAAAACCCTGTGCAACAGCACTTCCTGTATCTCCTGATGTAGCAACTAAAACGGTTAATTTCTGATCATTTCGGGCACAAAAATAACTCAATGAACGAGCCAAAAATCGAGCGCCAACATCTTTAAAGGCGTAGGTCGGCCCATGAAAAAGTTCCAGTGAATATGTGTTATCGGATATTTTAACCAGGGGGATCTCAAAATTTAAAGTCTCAGTTAGTATATTTTTTAACTCTTCTTCAGGAATATCGTTACCTATAAAAGGCTGCATCACAGCGAAGCCAATATCTGCTAATGACATTTGTTGTATTTCCTGAAAAAAATCAGACTTAAGTTCTGGAATCCTTTTTGGCATATACAAACCATTATCTTCTGGTAATCCTTTAAAAACAGCTTCTCTGAAGGATACAGCGGGTGCTTTTCCATTTGTACTGTAATATTGCATTAAAGAACCTCTGTGCCTTTTTTATTGATCGGTGATACATGGACATAACTATCCAAACCGATCTCCTTAAATAAATCTTGGAAAGTCTCTGCCACAGCATTTGCTTTTTGCATTCCCTGAGATAATGCAAAAAGCGAGGGGCCAGATCCTGAAATGCTACAACCTAATGCTCCATTTTTTACTGTTCGCTTTTTGGCCTCTTCAAATCCGGGTATTAGTATACCCCGGGTAGGTTCTGCAATAACATCCTCCAGAGAACGACCAATTAGATCAAAATCGTTTTTTGCAAGAGCATGTACTAACCCGGCCAAATTCCCCCATTGTGTGATCGCATCCCGGAGCTCAATTTGTTTGCGAAGCATTTTTTTTGCGTCAGAGGTCTTGATCTCAATTTGCGGGTGAACCACGGTTGCGCACAGTTCCTCTGGATAGTCCAATGAGATGATATCAAGCGGCTGATAGCTTCTGATAAGCGTAAACCCGCCAAGAAGGGAAGGGGCTACGTTATCAGCATGAGGGACTCCAGAGGCAAGATGTTCTCCCTGCATCGCGAACTGAACAAGTTCTTTTTTTGAAAAGGGTTCGCCCAGCAACTGGTTTACACCATAAACTGCTGCAGCTGAACTTGATGCGCTAGAACCAAGTCCACTGCCAGGTTGAACTTTTTTCGTAAGTTCAAATTCAAATCCATAGTGTGTTGGTTCATCAAGGGCATCCAGCAGCGCTTGAGTTGCAACCGTAACAACGTTTTCTGCCGGTTTTTTTGACAAGCTTGGTCCATCGTGTATTTCTGTGATCTTCAAACCCGGTGTTTCTGTTTTGGTTATGATCAACTCATCTCCGAGCTTTTCCAAAGCAAACCCAAGCACATCATATCCACAGGCTACATTGGCGACCGTTGCTGGTGCAAATACTTTAATAGATTCCATATAATTCTAAGACTTTGTCAGGCTGAGGCAATTTTCATAACGTCGGCAAATATTCCTGAGGCGGTTACAGCAGCACCGGCACCGGCACCTTTCACTACAAGAGGTTGTTCTTTATAGCGATTTGTAAAGAATAGTACAATATTATCCTTTCCACCAAGATTATAAAAAGGGTGGTCAGCAGAAAAGGCTTCCAGCCCTGTGTGTGATGCGCCATCCTCGAACGTGGCTACATATTTTAGGCGTTTATCTTGTTTGAAAGCTTGTTGATAAATCTTCTGAAATACGTGGTCATTTTCGTCCAGTTTGGAATAAAATTCATCAAGTGAATCAGTTTCCATGCATTCCTCAGGCACAAACCCATTGTTATTTATTTGTTCTAATTCCATTTCAAAGCCGCTTACACGAGCTAAGATCAAAATTTTACGCATTACATCCACACCACTGAGGTCAATTCGGGGGTCAGGTTCTGTGAATCCTGCTTTTTTGGCCGCCTTTACCACATCACTAAATTTTTGAGTGGCGTCATAATTATTGAATATAAAGTTTAATGTTCCGGATAACACCGCCTGAATTTTATGTACTTGATCGCCACTTTTTATAAGGTCATTAAGGGTAGAAATGACAGGTAATCCAGCCCCGACATTCGTCTCATATAAAAACTTTGACTTATACTTTAAGGCTGAATCTGTAAGCTTTTTAAAGGTTTGGTAATCTGATGAACAGGCGATCTTATTAGGTGTCACAACGGATATGCTGCTTTCCAAGACCTCCTGATAAAGTTCTGCAACTTCACTGGAAGCGGTAGAATCAATAAATACCGTATTTCTCAAATTGAGTTCTCGCATGGTATTCAGGAATCGTTGATGTTCCATCTTTTCTCCCGTTGATTTTATCAGCTCTTCCCAGTTATCCAGATCCAAACCTTCATCATCAAAAACCATTTTTTTAGAATTTGCCAGGCCAGCAATAAAAACGTCCAGATTATGCTTTTGTGCCAGATATTTTTTTTGAGCTTTAACCTGTTCTATAAATACGTTTCCAACATTACCAACGCCGATCATAAATAAGTGCAATTTTCTACGGTCAGATAGAAAGAATGCCTCATGGATACTATTCAGAGATTTTTTAAGATCCTTTTTGTCAATAACCACTGAAATATTGAGCTCCGTAGATCCTTGCGCAATAGCCCGAACATTTACTCCGTTATGGCTCAGAGTATCGAAAAGTTTGGCACTAACGCCTACCTGTTTTTTCATACGCGAACCCACCAGCGCAATGATAGAGAGTCCGGTCTCAATATCCAGTGGGTTTATTTTATGGTTTTCGATTTCATATGCAAATTCGTTGGTAATAGCTTCTTCTGCTTCTGAAACATCTTCGTGGGCAATACCTATCGTTATAGAATGCTCAGATGAAGCCTGTGTTATCATGATGACATTGATCTTTTGTTGGCTCAGTGAACGAAATAGCCGATATGAAATATTTGGTACCGCGATCATTCCACTTCCTGTGAGGGTACAAAGGGCGATATCTTCGATGCATGAGGTGCCTTTAACAACATCACCATTTTTTGATCCCTCTTTTGAGATCAGTGTGCCGGCAGCATTAGGCTGAAAAGTATTCTTTATGTGAACGGGAATGTTGGCATCTAACACGGGTTGAATAGTAGGAGGGTAGATGACCTTTGCTCCAAAATGGGACAGCTCCATAGCTTCTTCATATGAGAGATGCTCAATGGGATGGGCATTATTGACTAAACGAGGGTCGGAAGTCATCATACCATTTACATCGGTCCAGATTTGAAGTTCTTTGGCTTGAAGAGCTGCTGCAAGTAATGCTGCTGTATAATCTGAGCCACCTCTACCAAGTGTAGTTATATGTCCATTATCTTTAGAAGAAGCTACAAAACCGGGGCAAATAGATATATCCGGAGATTTTTCAAAAGTTTGTTGTATCAAACGATAAGTCTCATTTTTGTCTACAGCTGCTCGGCCAAACCGGTCATCTGTTTTAGTAAATGATTTTGAATCAAAGAGTTCTGCATTAGCTCCTTTAGATCTGAGATAATGACAAATGATGGTAGATGAAAGTATTTCCCCGTAACTAAGAATATGATCAAGTGAGCGAGGTGAGAGCTCTCTAATTAAATAAACACCGCGATAAATATCCTCCAGGTCGTTAAGCAGTAGTTTGGTTTTTGTAAGTATTTCACTGCGGTTATTGACTGAGAACAACTCATTACAGATTTGTAAGTGTCTCTGTTCAATTTTGTTGAGAACATCTTTATAATATTCCTGACCTTCTGCGGCTAATACAGCACACTCCTGTAAGTTATTGGTCACGCCTCCCAATGCAGAGACAACAACAGCTATCGGATAATCTTGAGCTTGATCTTGTATGATCTTCTGTACTTTTTCGAGATTTTTAGCTGTGGCTACAGAACTTCCACCAAATTTTAAAACTACCATATGTAAATGAGTATTATTAACGACTTAAATATTTTAGACTGGCAAAATACCGAATTGGCGATATGTAGAAGAGCACCCCCTAAGGGGTTGTAATAATGGTCGTAGAAATTACCATAATTATAGGCATAGCAATTCTGTTAGAAAGGTTGTTTGATGAAGAATTAAAGCTATGTTGTTTGGTTACTTTCATTGACAATAGTCTATTCTATTTACGTAATAAAGTAAACATCACCTCACAAATTAATACAAGTAGTTGATATTTAGTATTTAAGTAGGAATTGGTAGCGCTTTTATACCAGCTTTCTGCTGAATTATTTCATGAAGAATCTACAAATTTGTGTGTGCAGCCAAACGGTTCTAAAATGATCTTGTGGCCAATTAAAATAAAATAGATTCACAAATAAAATCCGGTATTATGCCCGTAGAGTTAATCCATAGATCGGCATTATCAGACCGGGTATTTCCACTTAAAACCAGCATAGTCTTGAGCCCGAATTTATTCCCGCCTAAAATATCAGTACTTAGGGTATCACCCACCATCAGGATATCATCTTTAGTATATTTGAACTCATCGTGATTGATGTGTTCAAAAGCATAGTTAAACATTTGTGTATCTGGTTTCCCAAAATGCACAAACTTTTTATTCAGCATGCTTTCACAAAGTTTTGCCACACCACCTGTAGCTACTGATACATCGTTTTTATTTACAGGATAATATTTGTCAGAGTTTGCAACGATCACGGGTACGGTTTTTCGCCTCAGAAAATTAACTGTGGTATCAATGTCAGTATTCCAGTCAAAGCCCTCATCATCTAAAAAAACAAATGCAGCAATATCATCAAGGTTTTCGAGGTCAATATCCCGAACGGCAATATGCTCTAATCCTGATTGAAGGATATACTCTGCAGAATTTTCAGTCCCCAAATAAGCAATTTTACCTTCTTTGATCTTATGGGATAGAAACTGTTTTGCCAGCATTCCAGAGGTGATAATTTCTTCGACTTTCAAGTTTTTTAACCCAAGCCGATCAAAAACTTCTGCCTGCTGTTCCTGACTTCGTGAGGCATCGTTGGTGAGTACCCGAAGCTCAATGCCCTCGTTTCGTAAGTATTCAATAGTTTCAGGGACCCCATCTATGAGGCCTTTATGATTTTTCAGTACTCCATAAGAATCCAGAAAAACGACTTTATAATTTTTTGCAATTTCACGGAAAGAGGGGACGCGCATATTCATTATATATCGAGTGCTTTTAGGAGTGGTTCTGGTTTAAATTTATCATCAAGTTCAGGTAGGTAACGTTCATAGGCTTCTTTTTGAAGCTTGGTAGCAAAAATTTCGTGGAAAAAATATTTCCCATATTTAACAACATAATTAAGTATAAAAAACCGGAAAGCTTCCTTTAAAAAACGAATTTCAGTTTCCGTCAAAGGATATTCTTCATGGTATGATTTCAAGAATATCAAAAATCGATCTTCCATCATGGGATCAATATCATAACTAAAAACCGTTTTATCACCAACATTTGATACAATTCTGGCAAAAAAGTAAAAATCCGTCATTCGATTACTTATGCGGAACCAGTCATAATCCCACCGGGAGAATAATTTAAACTGTGGGGTTATTGAAAAGTTGCCAATGTTCCAATCTACAAAAACAGGAATCGTATCAAGGTTATTAGCTCCCAGGTTTTCCATATTCTCAAAAAACAGATCGCAGTGTTTCTTGATTTGATCCTGGTGCATTCGATATTCGTGTTGGCCAAAGTCTGTATGTAAAATTTCAAGCAGGTGATTTATATCTTCTTCCAATGTTTTTGAAGAATCCGGAAGTGTATTTCGGATGGTATGGCATGATCTATGAAATCTTGCAAACTCTTTTGCAAGCTTTTTGATCTGCTCTTCTGTTTGACGCTTAGGGGGTTTTCTTTTGATCTTAATTGGCCGATAAAAAACTACCCATGCATCTATGATCTCGTCCGTATGGCGATGTACAAACAACGAGTTTTCTTTGATAAGAGATCTTGCCAAGAAGTTTTCAAATGGATCAGGTAGGTTGTTTGATAGTGAGTTTATAATGGTATGATCTTCCACAAAGTGTTCAAATTTACCAAAGTAAGAGAGCTTGGCAATGATAATATTTCCGTCTTTAAACGTAACACGGTAAACATGATTCGTGGAGACTTTTGCGCTGATATCTGTAATTGTAATAATGGTTCTGGTAGGATCGTATGCTCGCCATGCTTCTTTTACAATTTCATTAAAATCAATAAATGACATATATATAATACAAATGGTTGGTTAGATGATTTCAAAGTATCGTTTTAGTTCCCAATGTGTTACCGCGGCTGAATATTGACGCCATTCCCACTCTCTTGTACGAATAAAATGATCGGTAAACTCCGGACCAAAAAGAGTATTCGACACCTCAGATGTTTTCATAGCCTGAATGGACTCATGTAATGAATTTGGAAGTTTTAGGGCATTGACTTTATCGTATTCATTGCCCATTGTGGGATCAATCTTTAAAGGTAATTTATTCTTTATTCCATACAATCCTGATGCTAAACTTGCTGCCATGGATAGATAAGGATTGGCATCAGATCCGGGGATGCGGGTTTCGAGCCTCATTGAATCTTTTCCATGATTAATAACTCGAAGAGCTGTTGTCCGGTTTTCAATACCCCAGCTGACAGTAGTTGCTGCCCAGGAGCCTTTCACCATTCTTTTGTAGCTGTTTATCGTTGGGGCATACATCGGTAATATGTGAGGCATACAATGTAACTGACCAGCCAGGTAGTGTTCCATTAACTTACTCATCTTTTGATCACGGGCTTCATCATAAAATAGGTTCACCTTTTTATCCGGATCCCACAAACTTTGATGAATATGCCCACTACAGCCCGGAAGGTTTTCATTCCACTTGGCCATAAAACTTGCAATGATCTCATGTCGGAATGCAATTTCCTTAACCCCGCTCTTAAATAAAACTGCGCGGTCTGCAGCTTCCAAAATATCTGTATAAGAAATTGCAGCCTCATAAACACCATCTCCGGTTTCGGTGTGAAGACCTTCTAAAGGAACGTCGTACTTTTTCAGTAAGTCAAAAAGGTCATCAAAATAATCCTGATTTTGAGAAGCCCTTAGTATAGAATAACCAAACATTCCTGGGGTGATGGGGTTAGGAGCCAACCCATGCTTTACTTGCAGGGAATCGGGGGTTTCGCGAAAATTGAACCATTCAAATTCATTGGAAAACATTGGTCTAAATCCAAGCTCCAAGGCTTCATTCATGACCTTTTTCAATAGGCTTCTGGGACATGTTGAACCCACATTTTTGTCTTGATGAAAATCTGCAAGAAAGAAGGGGGTGTTATCATTCCAGGGAATTTTTCGAAACGTAGATAGGTCGATGGACGCTGTTGCATCCGGAAAGCCGGTGTGCCAGCCTGTGACTTTGGAATTATCATAAACATTATCATTAACATCCCAACCAAATATGACGTCGCAAAAACCTAAATGCTGATCGATGGAATTAAGGAATTTTTCTTTGGAAAGTACTTTTCCTCGTAAAACGCCATCAATATCACATACCGCAATTCTGACTTTGGTTACTGGCGATTTTTTTAAAGCTTCTACAATTTCCTGAGATGATTTCATATGCTTTGTGATAGTAGGATAGATGACTTTCAAATCTAACCAATGCCAAAGACTTTATTTGCCTCAATTTTTAATTTATCTGGATTTTGTAAACCGATTAAACGCAAAACGGCAATATTTGTGATCAGGATATTGGTAAGGTTATCCCATTTTAATAGGATGGTAGAAGTTAGATTCAAAATTTTGAAAAAAGAACTTGAGTAAGGAACAATTATAGGAGCCGATGTTGTTATGGCGGCATGAATATCAACACAGATTACGATGTTATTATTGCTGGTTCTGGAATGGGTGGCATGAGTGCCGCAGCCATGCTGGCAAATGATGGCTATAAAGTATTAATATTGGAAAAGGCACATGCACCGGGGGGATGTTCGTCATCTTACTTTCGGAAGGGATATATCTTCGAATCTGGTGCAACTACGCTTATCGGCTTTGATAAAAATCAGCCTTTATGGAAACTTGAAAAGGATACGGGCCTTCGTATTCCCAAAGATGAAATATCGCCAAGTATGTCGGTTTTAATCGACGGTGAGGAAGTAACGAGATATAAAGATCGGGAACAATGGATTGAAGAGGCAATTCGGGTTTTCGGTAATGAGAAAGGACAACGTGCTTTTTGGGAAGAAGCTTTTAAAGTATCAGATCTGGTGTGGAAAGTTTCTCTAAAGAATCCATTTTTTCCTCCTCAAAAATTATCTGAATGGGGGCAATTGGCTATCAACAATAATCCACTGGATGTTTGGGTATTAAAATATGCGTTTAAGTCAGTAAGTAAGGTAATGCAAAACTTTGGTATTGATTCACCAAAGTTTCACAGCTTTGTTGATGAACAATTAATGATCACAGCCCAAGCCACAGCTTCGGAGACTCCCTTTTTATTTGGTGCAGCCGGAATAACTTATACAAATTACTCGAATTACTATGTTCCTGGTGGATTACTGGAGATGATCAACGCTATTCGTTCATTTATTCAGGATCATGGAGGGGCTTTGCATACTAAGGAAGGAGTTGAGATGATCACAAAGGAAAAGAAATATTTTACAGTTGAAACCAAGAACAGCAAGAATGAAAAAAACACTTACAAAGCACCTATTGTCGTTTCAAACATCCCAATATGGAATATGAAAGATATCACGAATGCAGAAATAGGTGATTATTTCAAAAAAGAAGCATCAGGTTTTGAAGAGGCTTGGGGAGCCATTACCATTGGAATAGCCACAGAAGATACTTATCCGGAGGACCTGTCATTACATCACCAAATACATTTGAATGAAGGTCAGACCGTTCCTTACACAAATTCGAAATCATTTTTTGTTTCAATGTCAAAACCCGGAGATGATAAGCGTGCTAAAAATGGGAAACGTACCCTCAATATATCTACTCATGCTTCTCCTGCAACTTGGTATGGATTAAATGGCAGCTATGACAAGGCTAAGGAGGAGGTAGAAGATTTCATTGTGAAAAATCTTACAGATAAATTACCTGGATTCTCAGATGCAAAAATTGACCTAATTCATACTGCCACTCCTGTGACCTGGGAAAACTGGGTGTACCGCAAAAAGGGCAGAGTCGGTGGAATTCCTCAAAGTATGGCACGAAGCTTGCTAAATTGGACTCCCAACGAAACTCCGTTCAAAGGTTTGTATCTTTGTGGAGATACTACTTTTCCCGGACAAGGAATTCCGGGCGTAACTTTGAGTGGTATTAACGTATATTCACGAATAAGAAAGAATCATCATTAAAGCAGATATTTTTGGATAATTTTTCACCAAATACACAATTTTCCATTTTTCCCCCGGTCATAAAAAACCTTTTGATCATAAACGGATTGGCTTTTCTTTTAACAAAACAGATCTTTGGTTCAGGGTGGACTCCCATTGGTGCAGCGCTTGCTCCATACTTAGTCCTTAATCCGCTTGGCGAAGGTTTTATGCCTTGGCAACTTATTACCTACATGTTCCTGCATGCTGATATATACCATATTTTGTTCAACCTATTTGCCTTATGGATATTCGGACAAGCCATTGAAAATTTGTGGGGATCTAAGCGATTCTTACTTTATTATATGCTTTGTGGTGTTGGTGCCGCGGTCATTCATATGTTTGTGGGCGGTTATTTTACATACACCTTAGGTGCGTCAGGGGCTGTTTTTGGAATTCTTTTGGCATTCGGGATGATGTTTCCTGATCGCTATATCATGCTGTTAATTCCTCCAATTCCTGTAAAAGCAAAATATTTTGTTCTTTTTTACGGTTTGTTTGAACTATTTAATGGCTTGTCAATGCCCAATAGTGGAGTGGCTCATTTTGCACACTTAGGCGGATTAGCGGTAGGATTTGTACTTATTAAATACTGGGGACTGAAAAAACCTGAATATTATGGCTAACCGACCTTTTAATTTCCCTGGTGGTGGTAACTTTGGTGGTGGCACCGGTTCCTATGATTCTTTTGGCGGTGCCATGAAGCGTGGATTTATGCGTATGCCTGTTGCTATCAGAACAATTATTCTGATAAACGCCGTTGTTTTTGTCATACAAATGCTTGGCGGGCAAACACTGAATAGTTGGGTGGTTCCTAATCTGGGATTTGATCCTACTTTTCCAACTTTCCTAACTCAACCATGGCGGTTGGTAACCTACATGTTTTTACATGGAGGTTTTTTTCACTTTTTATTTAATATGCTCTGGCTTTGGTGGATGGGAAGAGCCGTTGAAGAAACACTTGGCCCGCGAAGTTTTACCATGATTTATTTTGGCGCAGGTATTTTAGGGGCTTTATTGGATGCTGCGCTGGCCCTAATTTTCGGTTCCGCCTTGGTTATAGGTGCGTCTGGTGCGGTGACCGGTATATTGGTTGCTTTTGCGATGCTGTTTCCAACTGCCCCCATCATGCTTTTCTTATTTCCCCCCATACAGGCCCGGTTTTTTGTGGCTGGTTGGATTGCCATTGATATTCTTTTCCTTGGAAGCGCTGATGGTGTTGCGAGACTGGTTCACCTCGGGGGCGCTTTGGGAGGATATCTTTTTATTAAAGCGCACGAAAATGGGCGAGACCTAAGTTTACCGATCCGATATATTGAATATTTGTTGGGAAGATTCAGTCCCTCAATGAGTGGTAAGAAAACACGGAGTCGAAATTCGAACATGCATGTTGTTCAGGATGCTGAAATCATAGAGGAAGTAGAACAATCTGAACTGGATGATATATTGGAAAAAATATCTAAAAATGGATACGACTCATTGACAAAAGAAGAAAAAAGAAAACTTTTCGAGCTAAGTAAGAAGGAATAATTAAAGGATAATGAAAGTCGATGGCAGAAATTAAGCGTAGAAAATCAATTCAAGTGATGGTGGGAGATGTACCCGTAGGTGGGGATGCACCCATCGTGGTTCAGTCAATGACGAATACCGATACGGCAGATATTAATGAAACTGCTGATCAAATAGAGCACCTGCATCGTGCGGGATCGGAGTTAGTACGCATCACGGTCAATAACGATGAATCAGCCAAAGCAGTCCCTTTTATAAAAGATAAGTTGTTAAGTAGAGGATGTACCGTTCCTATAATTGGAGACTTTCATTACAATGGGCATAAATTACTCACTAAATATCCTGACATGGCTGAAGCTCTGGCAAACTTCAGGATCAATCCCGGAAATACAGGAACCAAAACGAGGGATGAAAATTTTGCTACCATTGTTGAACAAGCTATTAAATATGATAAATCGGTTCGCATTGGTGTCAATTGGGGGTCACTCGACCAACAACTGCTTGCTGATAAAATGGATGAAAATAATGAACTGCCAAAACCAAAATCTGCCAAAGCTGTGATGCTTGACACCATGGTAGAAAGTGCGAAACGGTCATCAAAGCTGGCAGAAGAGGTGGGGCTTCCCTCCAACAAGATTATTATCAGCTGTAAGATGTCCGGTGTACAGGATGTGATAACAGTCTATGAACGAATTGCACAAGAGGTTGACTATGCTTTACACGTTGGACTTACAGAAGCTGGAATGGGAATGAAAGGTATGGTTGCAAGTGCTTCTGCTTTATCTGTGATCCTTCAGCAGGGGATCGGTGATACTATTCGGGTATCACTTACACCGGAGCCAGGCGCTGATCGGGCTTTGGAAGTGCAAGTTGCTCAACAAATCCTTCAGTCTTTGAAAATTCGAAGTTTTATTCCACAGGTAACAGCTTGTCCGGGCTGCGGGCGAACGAAAAGCACATATTTTCAGGAACTGGCTCAGGAAATACAAGAATATATAGCTGAATCAATGCCAATATGGCGACAGGCTTATCCCGGAGTAGAAGAAATGGATGTTGCTGTAATGGGTTGTGTGGTTAATGGTCCGGGAGAATCCAGAAATGCTAATATTGGTATTTCTTTACCTGGAACATTTGAAGAGCCAAAAGCGCCCGTTTATGTAGACGGAGAACATTTCAAAACTCTGAGAGGAGATCATATCGGGAAAGAATTTCGTCAAATTCTTGACAATTATGTCACTAAAAACTACGGGGAAGAGAAACCGGTTAAGTAATTTTATCAATAAATCTTCTTTCATTAAATTTCATTCTCAGGAAAATTATGTAAGCGCTTAGATTTCTTTACATTTCTATATTTATTCTGATCAATTCTTGGCAAGTGTAAAAATGCCTTCATTTCATATATAGAGTAAAAACAATTACTAAAAGTGCGCATAAATTCTGGTTTAAATAGACAATAAGAGGGAAGTTTTTAATTCAAAATTTGTGTAAAAAAGGTTGAAACTTTGTAAGCGCTTACATTAACTTTCTATTCAATAATCGGAATAGAATAGAAGTGGATATATGCGATATTTCATAACCTTCATATTTAGCCTCGTTGCTATATCATCAGTTGCCCAAACTGGAAAAATACGGGGTGTGGTTACGGATTCTGAAACTGGAGAACCCGTAATAGGTGCGAGTGTAATTATAGAAGGAACTACGAAGGGAAATGCAACAAATGTAGATGGTGAATACATCATTTTGAATGTTGAGCCCGGCACGTATAATTTAGTTTTCTCTTACATAGGATACAGTCAAACCACCGTTCAGGATGTGCGAGTAAGTATTGATCTTACCACTCAAATTAATGTAGAATTGCAACCAGAAGTTGTTGAAGGGGAAGAGGTTACCGTTGTAGCCGGCAGGGAACTGGTTCGTAAAGACGTAACTGCAAGTTTATCTTCAGTAACCAGTGAACAAATCGAAGCGATTCCCGTTGAAAATTTCTCTGAAGTGGTAGAGCTACAGGCCGGGGTAGTAGATGGCCACTTTCGCGGAGGCCGTACCGGTGAGGTGGGTTATTGGGTTGATGGAGTTCCTGTTACCGATGTTTTTGACGGAAGTTTGTCAGCCGGGGTGGAGAATAGTTCAGTAAAAGAAGTACAGGTTGTGACCGGGGCCTTTAACGCCGAATATGGACAGGCTATGAGTGGTATTGTAAATATTGTGACTAAAGACGGTAGTAATAATTTTACAGGGTCGGTTCATACGTTTTTGGGGGATTATGCCTCAAATCGCACGGATTTGTTCAGAGGAATAGATGAGATCAACCCGGTTGCAGTGCGTAATATTGAAGCAAATATCGACGGACCTATTATAAAGGACAATTTATTCTTTTTTGCAAGTGCACGATATTTTGGCAATGACGGGTGGTTTTACGGTCGTGATGTTTTTGATTTTAACAATGTAGGGATTAACGAACAGGGTCAATTAGGCCTTTTGGATACCCTTGGAACAGGAGATTCTTCTTTAGTAAATATGAATCCATATGAAAAACTGAATGGGCAGTTTAAATTAACCTGGAGGCCTATTTCTGGCTTAAAAGTGTCAGCTAACATCATTGGTGGAGGGGAAGAGTTCAAAAATTATAACCATGGGGCTCAGTTCATTCCAGAATTCTCAAGGGATGAGTACACTCGGAACTACAGTGCTTATTTAAAAGCAACACATTCCCTGTCAGATCGAACATTTTATGATGTAAGTGTTTCGAACACCTATAAGAAATACGAATCTTATCTATTTGAAGACCCCTTTGATGATCGATATCTGCCTAATGATTATGCAGGCTTTAGAGCAAATAACATTACATCCGGCTTTATTATAGGAGGTACAGACAATGGTCGCACTATGCGAGAAACAAATACGCTGATCGGAAAATTTGACTTAACCAGCCAGGTTAATAATTCGAATCAGATTAAAACAGGTGTTGAATATCGCTATCATAATTTAGTATTCAGGGATGAGAATTCTATTGTAAATAATCCTCAGGAAGGTGTAGAACGCGTATTTGTAAACTCGGCCTATGATGTAAATCCGATTGAACTTTCAGGTTATATTCAAGACAAAGTTGAGATTGGAAATCTAATTATTAACGCTGGTGTAAGATTTGACTATTTTGATTCAAATTTTAAAGTATTTACGGACCCAACAGATCCAGATGTAGTATTTGATGAACAACGACCTGAAGACGAGTCTTTAGTATTTGAAGATTCAGAGCCAACCTGGCAATTTAGTCCGCGTTTGGGTATTGCTTTCCCAATATCAGAAACGGGTGCTATTCACTTTTCCTATGGCCACTTTTTCCAGATCCCGAACTTTAATCTCTTGTATCAAAATCCATTTTTTCGCTTAGGGGGTGGATCAGGGCTTATTGGACTGCTTGGCAATGCAAATCTTGATCCTCAAAAAACGATCAACGGGGAGCTTGGTTATAAACAGGAATTAAGTCCCAGCTCGGCAGTTGAGGTTACAGCATTTTTCCGGGATATCAGGAATTTAGCGGGTACTGCTACTGACCCAATTGCCGTTCAGGGTACATCAGTACGGTATGGAATCGTGCGAAATTCAGACTTTGGATTTATAAAAGGTATTGTACTTACGTTTGATCAAGGATTTAACAATGGCCTGTTTTTTACTGCGGATTATACATTCCAGATTGCAAAAGGAAATGCTTCTGATCCGGCACAGGCTTACAACGCTGCTGCAGCTAAAACAGAACTTGAAAAACGAATTGTTCCTTTGGATTGGGATCAGCTACATACGGTGAACCTGACTGCAAACTATCAATCCAGAGATGGTTGGGGATTTGGGGCCATTTTTAATGCAGGATCCGGTTTCCCTTACACTCCTGATTATAACTTGCGAACAAATGCTTCTCCGCCATCTGTAAACCCATTGAATAGTCAGCGCAGGCCTGCTAAATACAACATTGATCTTAACCTAACCAAAAGTATTCAATTCTCCGACGACCAACGCATGCAGATATATGCTAAAATTGATAATGTACTTGATACCGGAAATGAACGAAATGTTTTTAGTGACACCGGAACAGCCGAGTATTCTTTATACAGAAACGAAGATCTTAAGAATTTTCGGGGCGATATCGCATTCTTGAATGCCAACTACAACCGCCCAGATTTTTATAATGAACCTCGCAGAATAGTATTCGGGATCCGATATAATTTTTAATTGATTTAATATGCATCTGATCGACAGCCTAAGAAGTATGAAACAAGTATTCTTAAAATTAATTTCACTCATCGCTATCCTCATATTAGTTCAGGGATATGCGGAAGCACAACAAATACCGGACTTTCTTTTAGATCCGCAGTATCGGTCAAGCCGCGAGTTTCGTAAAAGCGCTGAAGCTGACGGTAATCGCGTATGGATCACTTTTGAAAATACCGGTTACCTTGCCGGAGTTGGAGAAATTCGAGGGCAATGGCCAAGAGGCTCAGAGGTAAATTACATTGGAGATGTATCTCCTGTACTTTCTCTTGAAGTACCGGTAGATACCGATAGTGATGGTGTGGCTGATACACTCATACAACATTCGGTAACCACTCCGGGAGACAGGCAAGGGCAGGGGGCACGGCCCGGGCAAACGGAGGTTTGGGCTTTTGAACCGATTCCCGGTTTTGCAAACATGGATGGTGAAAATGACCGACCTGCAATAAGTACAGATGAATCAACCTGGCCCGACCGCTGGCCTGATCAACCTACTTGGACTGCTCCTGACGGTAGTGTGGAATGGAATGGGTTTTTTGGGCGTGGAATCCAAAATGCGGATTTTGAAACCTATTTTTGGGCTGATGACCACAATGACAAATATATGCAGGAAAATTATGGTTTCAGGCCAGACAGCACCGATCTAAGTAGGGGTGGACAGGGTTTGGCAATGAGTGTACGAGGTTTACAATGGAGTCAATTCCTGGCTCAGGATGCCATGTTCTATATTTATGAGATCACTAATACAAGTACCACAACATATCCAAGGGTTTCGGTAGGATTGGTTGTAGGTACCGCTGCCGGTGAAAGTGCAAATTCCGGAACAGGTGATACACAGGATGACCTTGCATTTTTTGATCAAGGTAACAGGATCGTTTACTCGTGGGATGCCGATGGGACCAATCAGGATGGAAACGATGTTGGCTATGTAGGTTATGCTTTTATGGAAAGCCCCGGTGATCCCAATGACGGTATCGATAATGATGGCGATGGAGATCCCAATGAGTTAAATGTTGAAGGGTTTCCATATACAGATCCATCACTGGTTGGGTCTCAACAAAATTCTCAATTTAATGCACAGGATTTTCAACCCCGAACCATAAATGAAGGAGATCCAATCATTCTGATTGATGAGCAGACCTTCGAACGGTCTATAGTTTACATGGGTAATGGGCCTATGACAGTTACCTCCCAAGGTCAAGAATACAATTTGACTCCTGGCATAACATTAGAAGAGGCTAAAAAAACGGTACAGGGACAAATTGATGAAATTACCGTTACTGAAAAAAATCTATTGGACGAAGATCTCGATGGAATAATAGATGAAGATGTATTACTTCACAGTACCAGACGATTTCAGGAATTAGATGGATCTGTATCCACATATGCACCTCTTTATTACAAAAATTTTGTAGGATTTGCTGAGGCGGTAGGAGAAAATGGAAATCCAACCCGGCAAGATTCTTTAGAATATGGTTTACTTAATCCAATGGTGGATGAACGACCAGATGATGGCATTGATAATGATGGTGACTGGGATCCATTAACCGATGACGTGGGGGCTGATGGTGTTTCAGGAACCGGAGATGAAGGCGAAGGTAATGGAGTTCCTGATATAGGTGAACCTAATTTTGAAAGCCTGGATGTAGATGAAACCGATCAGGTTGGCTTATCAAGTTTCTTTTACTTTACCCCACCTGGAGCTGTTCGGTTAAATGAGGATCAGCAGGTTTGGAACGCGATGTCACCTGGATTTTTCACAACCAATAACGAATTAGAGCAGAATCAAGGTGCAGGGGGTGTCGATGGTGACTTTATTTTTAGTTCCGGTTATTTCCGTCTCGAACCTGGTCAAACGTTACGATTTTCACTTGCACTCGTTTATGGTGAGGATCTTGCGAATATCACAAACAATGTGAAAACTATACAGGAGATCTATGATCGAAACTATAGCTTTGCCCGCCCTCCGGAAAAACCAACGCTTAAAGCGGCCGTTGGTGACGAAAAAGTTACGTTATATTGGAATAGTTTAGCAGAAGAAAGTGAAGATCCGATCTTAGGGAAAGACTTTGAAGGTTACAAACTTTTCAAGAGTACCGATCCAAACTTCCTGGATCCCGATCGAATTACAGATGCATTTGGGAATGATGCCCTTTTAGAACCCATTGCCCAATTTGACTTAAATAATGGGATAAATGGCCTTTGGAAACCAGCTGCAGATACATCTACTGGGGAAAATGATCCGGCCTATGATTATAATCCTGATTTGGCAGATCGGGTTCGGGGTGTTCCTTTTTATCTGGGCGATGATACCGGCTTACAACATTCTTTTGTAGATACCAATGTAGTGAATGGTCAGACCTATTATTATGCATTGGTGGCTTATGACCGGGGAAGTAAGGATTTTTATCCTGCTGAAAACAATTTTGCAGTTACAATTCGTGATGATGGCTCAACCGTAACAGATATCAATGTTGTAGAAGTTGAACCAAATACCCCGGTATTAGGGTACCAAGAAGGTAATGTTGCTGGAGAAGTAACACACCCAAGTGGTTCTGCAACAGGGGATGTTTTTGTAGATGTTCTGGACCCGATCTTTCTGAGAGACAATGCAAATTATGAAGTTCGGTTTTCAGGTGATGATGATTTAAATGCAACGCAATATTCCGTGATAAATGACGGGAATGTCATTGTTTCAAACGCCCCGATTTCAGATGCTCAATCAAATATATTTGATGGTATGAGATTGGCTTTTCGAAATGACGAGACCAGGATAAATCAAGATGAGCTTGGATGGGCTGACCCAGCTGACTCTACAAATATTGATGTATTAGTTAGAGAGGGTACATTTAGTAATAGTCCATTTTGGAGATTTTCCGGTATCACGGCACCTTATGATTATGCAATTGAATTCGGAGATCAGGTGCTAGCCACTTCATTAGACACAGTAAATGGTCGCGGACCAAGTGCCAGAAATACTCCTGCAACACCTGTGAACTTTAAAATCACGAATACTACAACCGGTGAAGAAGTCCCATTTGCATTTGATCAGACCCAGGGAACAAATGAGCATGCCAATGGTGCAACTTATGCTGAATTAGGCGACCGTGAATTTGTGTATATCTACGATAGTTTTGGAGATTCGCTAAGTGCCACTTTCGAAGTCAGGTTTGTTTATGAAACTATTCTTGGTCAACCAAACAGGGAGCCAACCGGAGACCTTCCTGAAGCGGGTGATATATATGAGATTAAGACCTATAAAGCTTTTCGTTCCAATGATACCTATACGTATTCTACTGAGGCTTCAGATGTTGATGAAGAGACAGCCCAAGAATTATTGGATCAAGTTCGGGTAGTTCCAAATCCTTATGTGAGTGCGGCCAGTTGGGAAGGAAAACTTCCACCTACGATCACCAGTGGGCGGGGAGAACGTAAAATTCAATTTCAAAATGTCCCTGAAAACTCTACGATCCGCATATTTACTGTTCGGGGCGAACTTGTTCGGGAACTGACCCATGAAGATGCTATCGACAGAGGTTTCATTGATTGGGACCTTCGGACCCGTGAAAACTTAGATGTAGCATACGGCATCTATTTTTATCACTTGGAAGCCCCCGGAGTGGGTACTAAAACCGGAAAAATTGCACTAATTAAATAATGAAGAAGCAAGCGATGAACATAAGAAAGCTATTGAAGTACTGCTTTTTATTGGCAGGCAGCCTGGTATTAACCCTTAATCTGCAAGCACAGGATAAAGTTGGTACGACCGCATCTCCATTTCTAAGTATCACATCAGGCGCTCGGGCGTCTGCAATGGGTGGGGCATATGCCGCAATTTCAAATGACGGTAGTTCGATATTTTGGAATCCGGGTGGACTTGCACAACTGGACAAAACCACGGTATCCTTCTCAAATATGAATTGGTTTTTAGATTCACAGATACAGGATGCTTCCGTTATTATAAATGGCGGCAACGCGGGTAATTTTGCATTATCTGTCAGAGCGCTCAATTACGGTGATATTGAAGTAACCACTATTGATAATCCCGGGGGAACGGGTGAGATCTTTACCCCAACAGATCTATCTGTTTCTGTGTCCTATTCAAGGTTTATCACTAATCAGTTTTCTATTGGAGCCAACACAAAATTTGTGCAACAGAAAATTTGGAATGAGGCAGCCACAGGCTTCGCTGTGGATATGGGGATGTTTTATCGATCTAATTTCAAGAACCTAAGGATTGGTATGTCCATAACCAATTTTGGAACAGATATGCGTATGACCGGTGATGACCTGAGACAGGCTATAGATATTGCTGAAGGACAAAATGGTAATAATGACCGGCTTGAAGGATACTTAGATACTGATTCTTGGCCGATGCCACTCATGTTCCGCGTAGGTTTAGCTATAGATGCATTAGATTTGGATGACCATAAAGTGGTATTTGCGGTTGATGCCAAACATCCAAGCGATAACTCGGAAAGTATAGACCTTGGTTTTGAATATGGATTTAATGAATTGGTTTTTATTCGAGGTGGATACCGCAGCCTCTTTGCATCACAGATTGAAGATCAGGGACTCACTGCAGGTTTTGGCCTGAAATACGAAATCAGTGGTATCGCTGCTGATTTGGGAGTGGCTTATATGGCCCACGAGTATCTTCAAGATCCTATTTTATGGACACTTGAGATTGGATTTTAAAATTAATTAGAAATGATTTTTGAACCGTTTACTTACTCATACTTTGATAATTTGGCGTGACACAATAATTATCTGTGATGCATATATTTCACAAGGTTTAAGTGGTAAAACCATTATCATATAAACGAATAATATCTGCTATCGTTAAAGCGGTGGCATTAAAAACTAAAACATGAACACAATGGAGAACAAATGATACAATTAATACAAAAACACTTGTTGGGTGTCTTTGTGGGTGCATTTATTATGCTTGCATTTACAATGGATATTCAGGCACAAGTACTAAATACCGTTTGGGAGCGAACCGACCGTACGGGTGCTGAAGAAGCTAAACCAGATTGGTTTACCGTAGGTTCTGTACGCGGAATGGCGTATGGTATAGTAGACGGTAACGAACGCATCTATGCTGCAGATCGCGCTAACACAACCATCCGTGTGATGGATGCTACGACCGGCGATGACGTTACCCCTGCTACTGCTTTTGATCTTTCGGGAATTGGAGGCGGTACGTTTTCTATGAATGATATCGAAGTTTCTGACGATGGGGTGATTTTCTTAGGAAATTTATCTGGCGGAGGCCCTAATTCGCCTTTCCGTCTATATTGGTGGACTTCGGAAGGCGGTGCTTACGCTGATTCGGCCACTATTCCTGTTTCAGGTAGAGTTGGAGACAAATTTACAGTTGTTGGATCTGTTGCAGATAATACAGCTGAAATCTGGATGCCAGAAGCCTCTAGTGACCCAGGCATTATTTATGTAGCAACAACATCCGATCAGGGAGCAAGCTGGGACGTTGAAACAATCACATTGTCGGGATCCAATACTTCGCTTCCCGCAAATACCGATGCTACTCCGTTAGAGTTAGGTCGAAGCAGTGATTTTTATGTTACAGGTAATGGAACATCACCAAAACGATACGATAGTTCCGGGGCTTATGTAACTGATAGTCAGTTTACTTCTGCCGATTATACTGGATCCAGAAATGGCGTGAAGTCATTTATGTTGGATGGTGAGCATCATTTATCAGTTTACACCTACCGACCTGATGGTACAGATACCGGAAATAAAACGGGAAGAGTGTATGTATATAATGTATCCGATGCAACATCCCCAGTTACTGTTGCTGAATCTCCATTGATGGGAGATGATAATGATACTTTCAGTTCCATTCATGGAGAAGCTCATCCTAAAGTTAATGAAGATGGTTCTTTCAACATTTTCGCTATGGATGGAGTTAATGGCTTTGCAGCGTATACTAATTTCGAAGAACCTGCAAATGTAATTTCGATTGATGCTGCAAAAGACAGCACTGATGGAACTATAGTAACTGTACGAGGAATAGCCATAACTCCTTCATTAGAGTCTGATTCCAGAACCTCTTTTTATATACAAGATGAAGGACAAGGGCTTAATATATTCGACTTTGGCACCCCAGCCAAAGATATAAGTGCAGGTGATAGTGTACAAGTTACAGGTGAGATGGACACATTTAATGGATTACGAGAGATCGTGGTTGAAGATGTAGAAACCGACATTACTGTAATTAACTCAGGTAATGAGGTTCCAGCACCAAGAGTTATCACTTATGAAGAGTTTGTAGCTGCAGGAAGCCCCGAAACCGATACATTGGGAATTCAGGGAACACTTGTCAGAATCAATGGATTAACAACCAATCCAGCTGATTGGCCTCAAGACATTCAGGCAAGCTCAACGAACGTAACAGCTACAACGGAAGAGGATAATGAAGTTCCAATTCGTTTATTAGCTCAGACAGAAGCAATTGGAGTTACTCCACCATCTAAGTTTGATATTATTGGTGTTGTAGGAACATTCAATGGTTCTCAAATATCACCAAGATTTGAAGATGACTTGATTGGATATTATGACATTACCTTCCAGGCCGATATGAATGACATTATTGATTCGGCTGCATTTGTACCAGGTGATGATTTCATTACCATTCCAGGTTCAATCAATGGATGGGATACTGCTGCTGACACGTTAACGGATGCAGATGATGATGGTATTTATAGTAAAACTCTGTCTTTATCAGCTGGAGATTATGCCTATAAGTTCTTTATTCATTCAAATTCAGGTCGTATCACTGGTGGGTATGAAATGAACCTGCCAACTGACAATACGAACCGTAATATTACGGTTACCGAAGATGCTACCTTAGATGCTGAAATGCCGAATTTCGACTATAGAGACCTTAGTGATGCCATTTTTGGCGAAGTTGAACTTTATTTCCGTGTTGATATGTCTATTCAGGAATTAAACGGAAACTTTGATCCGGAAACTGAATTTGTATCTGCTACAGGTACCTTTGATGGGTGGAGTGCTACTTCCAATCCCATGACGGAAACACAAACGGAAGGCGTATATGAAACTACTGTAACTTTCGATACAGACCAGCCAATACCAAGTACTTATCTATATAAATTCACCATTGTGAATGCGGATGAGTCCATTACATGGGAAAGCGGTTCTGATAAAGAAATCACAGTAACAGAAGATGGTTTGTTCGAGGGTAAATATTTAGCACAAAATGCTCCCGGAGACGCTCCATATTATGATGGTATTACCCCTTCTGATGTATTTACAGAAGCTACAGAAGTAGTATTCGAAGTTGACCTTAGACCAGCTTTCTATACGGTCGCTGATAGTGGTGCTTTACCTGCCGATGTACAAACCGGAACCGGTGCAGATTCAACAATCTCATGGTTATACGGAAATGGTCCACTTCTGGCTAATGGCTGGGAAGACTGGGGCGTAACTGAAGATGATGCAAAAGCTGCAGGTTTATTCTTCAATGATGCTGGTGAAGACGGTGACGAGGTTGCAGGTGACTCACTTTATTCCGCAACGTTCTCATTCGGCGCCGGTGATGCCCGCGTTGGTGCATTCAAAATGGGTGTTAACGGACAAGATAACGAAGCTGGTTTTGGTGCCGATCACAACGTTCGCATCAATGATGCAAACAAAATCGATGTTGTGTTCGGTGGATTCGTACGTGCAGATACTGTGTATGACGATCTGTATGATGAATACATTCTTGCTACTGAATCAGGTCCGGTTGTAGTACGCCGTGGTGGTTCAGGAGATGATGGTGTAATTGTATCTAACGAACAGGAAGAAGTGCTCTCAACTCCACAAGAGTTTACACTCAGCCAAAACTATCCGAATCCATTCAACCCGACAACAAACATTAACTTTACATTGCCACAGGCAACGAATGTGACGTTGACGGTTTATAATGTATTGGGACAACAAGTAGCACGA
>JAVLBT010000028.1:14174-24748 GCA_031580945.1 Gracilimonas sp. | reverse complement strand
AGCCTCGTTATTTATTTATTAGCTCTTTAATCACCACTTTTAAATTCATAGAATAACGCATTGAGCGAAACGCATTTCAGCGAATCCATCATACATCAATTACCCCCGGAAATAAGTAACAAAATTGCTGCCGGAGAGGTAATTCAACGCCCCGCGTCCGTTGTAAAGGAACTTTTAGATAACGCCATTGATGCCGGTGCAGATCAACTAAAGATCCTCATTCAAAATGCTGGACGAACCCTCATTCAGGTATCTGACAATGGCTGTGGAATGAGTAAGGAAGACCTTCCCCTTTGTTTTGAACGTCATGCTACTTCCAAGATCAACTCAGTTGATGACCTATTTCGTATTCGTACACTTGGTTTTAGGGGTGAGGCTATGGCTTCTATAGCCTCAGTTTCTCAAGTTACGGTAAAAACGAAGCGAGCAGAAGATGAAAATGGCTGGGAGTTTGAAGTGTGGGGCGGTGAAGAAAGAGAGATAAAGCCTACGGCTACTGAAAATGGAACCACGATTGCTGTGCGGAACCTGTTTTTTAATGTACCGGCCCGCAGACAATTTCTTAAAACTGATGTCACTGAATTACGTCATATTCTTCGGACTATTCAGTATGCTGCTTTGGCAAGTACCGAAGTCGCCTTCTATGTTGAAGCCGATGGCGATATCATTTACGATTTACCCGTTCAGAATCTGAAGGAACGGGTAACACAGATCTTTGGAAGTTCCTATAAAGCAAGTTTGATTGAATTCCGGGAAGAAACCAGTTATGTGAGTATCCATGGTTTTGCCTCTGACCCTAAACTTGCCAAAAAAAGCAGGGGAGAACAGTTTCTATTCGTAAATGGAAGGCCCTTTCAACATCGCTATCTGACCCATGTCATCTTAAGTTTATATGATGCCTGGACCAAAAATAATGAATATCCATTTTATGCACTTTTCTTCGACATCGATCCTTCAAAGGTGGATGTAAATGTGCATCCCTCTAAGATGGAAGTAAAATTTGAGGATGAACGTAGTGTTATTCAGCTGGCTCGTTCTGTTGTCAACCGGGCATTAAATAAACATTTTCAGGTTCCCGATATTGAGTCCCAGGATGATGTATTTCTGAGTAATGAGGATAGTAAAGGCTTTGATTCAGGTTTTAGCTTTAATCAGGGCCGGCATAAGCAAGGAGGTGGAGGGTTTCAGATTCCCTCACGAATAAATACCCGATCTGAAAACATGAAAGGGCGAGGGGCGGAGTTTTCCGAACAGTTATATGGAAGATCTGATTTAAACCCATCTGAGGGACAAAGTGAAACCCAAACCTTTCCATCTAAAGACAAGACAAATGAAAATGTAAGTCAGGATAAGGGATTTTGGCAGCTTCATAACAGCTACATATTAACTCAAACAAGGACGGGATTAACTGTAATTGATCAGCATCTTGCGCATAAGCGTATTATTTACGAAAAAGCCATCAATGCCACTGAAGAGGCTTTACCAAGTACGCAGCAGCTCCTATTTGCACAAACTCTTGAATTATCTGCCTCTGATTATGCGCTTTTAAAAGAACTTCATTCCATCATACAAAGAATGGGTTTTTCAGTTCAGTTACTCAGTGGAAATACTGCAATGATCAATGGTGTTCCGGCGGACATAGAGATAGGGAACGAGGAGGAAGTTTTGGTTTCGATGCTCCATCAATACCAGGAATTGGGACAAAAAATAAAACTGGAAGCCCGGGAAAAACTTGCAATTGCCTTTGCAGCAAAAGCGGCTATACCGCGAGGTAAAAAGCTTACAGAACAAGAAATGGAAAGCCTTGTTGATCAACTTTTTGCTTGTGAGCAACCTTATCTTGATCCCCTTAAGAAACCAACGATTAGTTATATACCACTGGATGAAATACAGGCCAGGTTCCGGTAATAGTTAGTTACCTATTTAAGTTCTATGAGCCAGCATGATCGCGAACAGAAAAAAAGCTAACCATCATTTTCCTGGCGAATATTGACCGATCTATAGGACTTTTCTATTGAAATTTTCTTTGCCTAAGTATTTATATTATGGTTTAGTAGATGTACATTTGTATATATGTTGGCAAATTGGAGTTTATTAGGAAGGATCATAACTGCATGTAAAAATGCCGCAGTTGAAAAACAGGTAATATCTGTTTTTGTGGTCATCTCTGTCTTATTATTTCAGGTACAAATTGTCTTTTCGCAAACTATTAATACCGAAAACTATGTGATCACCCAATATGGTATGCAGGATGGCCTGCCCCAGAGTACGGTCAATGATATAATACAAACAAAGGACGGTTATATCTGGTTGGCTACTTTTGGTGGATTAGTTCGCTTCGATGGGGTTGATTTTACAACCTACAATCGATCGAATACAGAGGGAATGAATTCAGACCGTATTCTTCATTTGTTTGAAGATAGCAATGGTGCAATTTGGATGGGAACCGAAGAAGGGTTTCTGAGATTTAAAGATGAATCGTGCACCTTATACCCAATCAAAGAAAACTCATTTGTGTATTCTCCATCTATGGTCAAAGAGGATTCAGATGGGAGAATATGGTTAGTTGCAGCAGGTAAAGTATTTAAAATCAATGGTAAAACTGTTGAAGGAGTATCGGTATCTGATGATCCGGAACTGATTCAAAAAGCAAAACAGAATAAGGATGGGGTTTTCCTGGCTCATGAAAACGTTGTTTTAAAAACTTATGAAGATCAGGTGGTACAAATATTGGACCTTAGCTCAGAGCTCCAAAATGCGATTATTGATTTTGTTGAGCTTCCTAAAAACTCTGGAGAATATTTTATTGGTACTACAGGAGATGGAGTTTTTCATTATAAAAACGGTGATTTAAATTTATACACCTCTGAGCACGGTTTACAATCAAGATATACATGGAATTTTTATGTTGATTCGAAAGAAACTCTATGGGTAACAAGTTATTTGGGTATTAGCCATTGGACTGGATCCAAATTTACACCATTAACATTGGAGGAATCATCAAAGGGGACGCAGCTAAATCGTGTTTTAGAAGATAAAGATGGTAATATTTGGATTGGGTCACTTGGTGATGGATTGTTTAAACTTCGCCCGGCAGAGATCAATACCATTGGCTTAGAGGATGGTTTAAAAAACGATCAAATGCTGTCCTTATCAACCTTAGCGGACGGTAGTTATATATTTGCAACAAATTGTGGAGGTGTCTATACGTACGATCCTACCTCAGAGAAATTAATACAACCCTATATTAGTTCACAGCTACCAAACCAATGTATCTGGTCTGTTTTCGAAGATTCGAAAGGTAATATATGGTTTGGATCACGTCTTTTATACAGAACAACATCATTAGATAAGCTTGGTCAAACGATAGGAAAAGAGGATGGTTTTGAAGGAATTGATATTTTTACGATTTCTGAAGATTCCAAAGGAAATATTTGGATCGGGGCATTGAATGGACTCTATAAATTTGACGGGGAATCGTACCGGCGGTATTCAACTGAAGATGGTTTAAGCTATAACGACACCCGGACAGTTTTTGAAGATCGGGATAGTGTATTATGGATAGGTACCTCAAACGGATTAAATAGAATAGTTAACGGGAATATTGAACAGGTTACACTTGATGACTTTAGTCAACCGGGTACCATAAAAGATGAGCCTTATGTTAGAGCAATTCATCAGGATAATGAAGGTGTTATATGGATCGGCACCTATGGGGATGGTATGTATCGGATTAAAGATGATGAAATATTTTCATTTAAGAAAAAAGACGGCCTTTTTGATAATATTGTATCTCATGTTGTGGAGGATGATTATGGCAACTTTTGGATGGGAAGCAATCAGGGAATTTATCGTATCTCAAAAGACCAGTTAAATAAATATGCTGAAGGTACAATTCCCCGGCTTGCTGGTTTCGTTTATGGGGTGAATGATGGAATGCTTTCAGCAGAAACAAATGGTGGATTTGAACCAAATGTGATACAGTCTAAAGATGGGAAGTTGTACTTTCCTACTGTTAGCGGGGTAGCTGTCGTCTCAACAAAAGCAATAGCAGAAGATCGTACTCCTCCCAAGGTATATATTGAGAAAGTGAGAAATGGGAATGTGAGGTTACCAAAAGATAAACACGTTCAATTAAATTATGATAATGCATTTTTACAGATCGACTATACAGGTCTGAGCTTTAAGGATCCTGATAAAGTCACCTTCCGGTATCAGTTGGTAGGATTAAATGAGAATTGGTTTGAAGTTGGGCAAGACCGGTCAGCTTTATTTACAAAAATTCCACCTGGCGAATATACTTTTAAAGTTGAAGCAAGCAGTAACAATGGTCCTTGGAGTACCGAAAATGCAAGCCTTGGGATTACGGTTATTCCACCATTTTGGCAGACTTCATGGTTCTACGCCTTAGTAATTATGGTTTTTATAAGTATTGGCCCAACAATTTATTATGTACGGATCACCAAGTTAAAAAGGGATAATGAACGACAAAAAAGGTTTACTCAACAACTTATAGATTCCCAGGAAAGTGAAAGAAGGCGTATTGCATCAGAATTACATGATGGATTAGGACAACAGATCCTGATCATGAAAAACAGGGCAGAAATGGCGATGCAACATATCTCTGATCCAGTTGAGATTAAAAATCAGCTAAACGAAATCATGGAAAGTGCAAAAATATCCATTGGTGATGTTCGGCATATTTCTCATGGCCTGAGGCCCGTTCACCTGGAAAACTTTGGTTTGACAGAATCATTGGGCAATCTTTGTTCTCAGCTTCAAAAAACCTGCAAGTTAGAGTGGAGTTATCACATAGATAACATTGATGATTGTGTGCAAAAAGACAAGGAAATTAATTTATACAGGGTATTACAGGAAGCAACGAATAATATTCAAAAACATGCAGAGGCAACAGAAGCATCTGTTATGGTATTGAGAAAAAATTCAGATATCAGAATAGTGATTTGGGATGATGGTAAAGGTTTTAATACTGAAGATAGGTCGCTAATGGAAGGTTTGGGTTTCACGGGTATGTCTGAGAGAATTCAGTCTTTGGGTGGAACGCTAACGATTAATTCAAAGACAGGAGAAGGGACTACTATTAAAATTAAAATTCCGGTTAATTAAATAGTATAGCTATGGATATTCATTCAATCTTAATTGCAGATGATCACGAATTAATTCGAAACGGGCTTCATCAAATCATACAACAAAAAAATATATCCCAAATCATTGAAGCGGAAAATGGTATAGAAGCGTTAAATTCTATCCGAAAAGATCAACCACAGGTTGCAATTCTTGATATTGAAATGCCGAAGATGACCGGATTTGAAGTTGCCAAACAAATTGATCAAGAAGGTATAAACATAGATATCATATTTTTGACCATGCATAAGGATGAAGTCTTGTTCAATAAAGCCATGGATATCGGGGTAAAAGGTTTTGTATTAAAAGAGAATACGGTTTCCGAAATCATAGATTGCCTGCGATCTGTTATTCAAGGAAAGTATTACTTGAGTCCTGCAATTTCTGAATTTTTGATTAATCGGAATAACAGGCTTACGGGGGACGCATCTGATAAAGATGGGATAAATAGCTTGACGCCTACTGAAAAAAAGGTATTGAAGCTACTGTCTGATATGAATACAAATCAGGAGATCGCTGAGAAGCTAAATGTTAGTGTTAAAACCATTCAGAATCACAGGAATAACATGTGTAATAAATTAGATCTAAGCGGAACTCATGCTTTATTAAAGTATGCAGTTGAGTTTAGTTCGAGGTTGTAATTTGATTGCCTATACGCCAACTTTGGTTCCGCCTCTGAAAGGACATTAAGCAGTCTTCACAAAAATAAAAAGCCTTCCATGTCTATCACATGCAAGGCTTTAATGTACCAAAGGAGGGACTCGAACCCTCACTCCCGAAGGAACGCGATTTTGAGTCGCGCGCGTCTACCAATTCCGCCACTTTGGCTTATTTTATTCCTTCAAATATACGGGTTAAGAATTAACTTCTACAAAGCTGATTTTAATTTTTATTTATACCCATTTGGATTTTCAGACTGCCAACGCCAGGCATCTTCGCACATTTCTTCAATACCTCGTTTTGCTGTCCATCCAAGCTCTTTTTCCGCTTTTTCAGGATCTGCATAACACGAAGCTATATCACCCGACCGACGTGGGGCAATTTTATAAGGCACCTCTTTGCCTGACGCTTTTTCAAAGGCTTTGACCATATCTAAAACACTGGAGCCTTTCCCGGTACCTAAGTTGTAGATAACCAATCCCGGAGAAGTTTGTAACTTTTCAAGGGCTTTAAGATGACCGATTGCAAGGTCAACTACATGAATATAATCTCTGACCCCGGTTCCGTCTGGGGTAGGGTAGTCATCACCAAAAACCGATAGTTTTTCCAGCTTTCCAACAGCTACCTGTGAGATGTATGGCATCAGATTGTTTGGAATATCGTTGGGGTCTTCACCGATCAATCCGCTTTTATGAGCTCCAACGGGATTAAAATAACGCAGCAGGGCAATATTCCAGGAATCGTCAGCCACATAAAGGTCTTTTAGAATGTATTCAATAAACAACTTGGTCCTTCCATACGGATTGGTAGCTGATAGGGGGAAATCCTCTGTTATCGGAACTTTATGAGGGTCGCCATACACCGTGGCAGAAGAAGAGAATACAATGTTTTTAACATCATATTTCTTCATTAATTCACACAAGTAAAGCGTGCTGGTAATGTTATTATCATAATACATAAGGGGCTTTTGAACGGATTCTCCTACTGCTTTATAGCCCGCAAAGTGAATTACAGAATCAATTTGGTGCTTCTTGAAAACTTTATCCAATTCTGGTTTATCCAATAAATCGATTTCATAAAAGACGGGTTTTTTACCCGTGATCTTTGTAACACGTCGCAAAGCCTCTTTACTGCTGTTACTTAAATTGTCAACAACAATGACTTGATGATTTTTATTTAAGAGTTCCAAAACGGTATGGCTTCCAATATATCCTGCACCACCGGTTACAAGTACGTTCATTGTTTCGTATTAAATTTCTTCTTTCAGTTCTTTTATTACTTGTGAGCAAATAGTTTTCATTTTCTTAGATGATTCTCTTAGTTCTTCATCGGGCTTTTCGTCCCATAGAAGTGTTTTGGCATGCTCGTATTCATCCAAAATAAGATCTAATTTTAGCATTTGAGCAACGGGTTTAATTTTATGGCCCGCTTTTCTAAAATTGGTTTCATCCCTGATCAAAAGATATTTTTCGTAATTGTCCTTAAACTCAGAAAAGGAGGTGACTGCAGCTTCTGAAAATTCTGTGATGAATTTTTCTTCACCATAAAGCATCTCTTCTACACCCGAAAAATCGATCAATTTTTTATTCTTACTCAACCTTCTATTATTCGTTTGCGGGTTCTGTTATATAATGAGGAGTGGGTTTGCCAAATTCATCCAAATGCACAAAAACGATTTTATCAATGCTTATGATCGTATCTTTATTAAATTTATTTCTCACCACACATTTGACCGTGATGGATGTTCTTCCAAATTTAACGGTTTCCATGCCAATCTCAATTACTTCCCCTATCTTTGCCGAGTTTACAAAATTAATTTCAGACATGTATTTTGTAACAATATTACCTTTACCAAGTTGACATAGCACATAGATCGCGGCTTCTTCATCCACCCAACTTAGCACGGACCCGCCAAATAGGGTTCCGTGGGCATTTAAGTCTTGAGGTTTTATCAGTTTTCTACTAAAAAATCGCATATTTTAGAAATTGTATTATTCCGAAAGATAACAGATATACGGCAAATGAAGTAGCCTTCTTTTTGACACTATTAGAAACTTTTATTAGATAATGAACAGAAGTAATATTATTGTAACAAAAGGGCTTACAATTACTCTTTCTAAGTAACAAACAGAATCATCAGAGCTTAGATCAACTATGAAAACCATTGCATTAACAAATCAAAAAGGCGGAGTTGGCAAAACAACAACGACTATAAATCTTGGAGCTGGATTGGCAAAACTTGGGAAAAAAGTTCTGCTGATCGATCTTGATCCCCAGGCTAATTTAACGTATTCATTACGAACACATTCACACAGGATAGATAAAACGATTTATGATGCCTTACGAGGGACTGCAAATATCAGTGATATCATCGTAGAGCACAATGGTTTCGATTTTGTGCCTTCCTCTCTTGAACTATCAGGTGCTGAGCTGGAACTTGCCAGCGAACCGGCCAGGGAGAGTTTGCTCAAAAATGTATTAAAAGACCTTGAGGGCCATGATTATGATTACGTGCTTTTAGATTGCCCACCTAACCTTGGGTTGTTAACCTTAAATGCTTTCACGGCTGTTAAAGATATATTTATCGTACTTCAGTCTGAATACCTTGCCCTTCATGGGTTATCAAAGCTGCTGGATCTGGTTAAAGTTGTTCAACAACGTCTAAATAATCAGCTTAAAGTGGGGGGGATTATTTGTACTCTCTATGATAGTCGTAAGAACCTGAATAAAGAGGTTGTGGGGCATATTAAAGACTATTTTGGGCCCAAAGTATTTAAAACTATAATTCGGGATAACGTTGCACTTGCTGAAGCACCAAGCCATCATAAAACAATCTTTGAGTATGATGGAAACAGTATGGGAGCTCAGGATTATTTTGCGTTAGCCAAAGAAATAAAAAACGGCCACTGATCTAATGAGTAAGAAAAAGAGCCTTGGACATAATCCGCTCGCATATAGTACGCGGAGCCATGCTTCTTTTGATTTTATCACTCCTTCGAATGAGAATGAAGATCAAGAGGAGCAAAAAAAGGCTAAAGTTCGTAAGGAGACGGCAAGCTACTATCTGGAATCACCAATAGTCAGTAAAGTGAAAGCAACCGCCAGGGAGCAAGATACATCCTATTCTGCTATTGTAAATACGATCTTAAAAACCCATTTTGGACAAAAAAAATAGCTGCCAACTATTGATTTACACACCTTTTATCCGCATTTCTTATACTGTGTGTAATTAAAAAGCACACTATGATTCATCTTCATCAATCCAGTTCACTTGCTTCTTTAGCAGGCACTTTCCAGACGGTAACTGATAGTCAAGACTCAAAAAACCCCCTTGAACCAACATGGGTCATTGTACAAAATAATGAGATCAAAGAGTGGCTCTCACTTCAGGTAGCAAAAAAAAAGGGTATATCAGGTAATTTTCAGTTTATTTTTCCTTCTGAGTTTTTATGGAACTTATACAGGCTCATTGACGGCGATATCCCAAAACAATTACCGTCTGATCTAAATGCAATGCACTGGACTTTGTTTGAATTATTTTTGGATGAACCGGATTTGCTGAATAAGGTTCCTTTTGCTCAAAAGGAACAGAAAAACACGATGCAGCTTTTCTATTTAAGTGCACAATTAGCAGATGTTTTTGATCAGTACCAGGTCTATCGCCCTCAAATGCTGCTTGGCTGGCTTGATCAAAATTTTGTTACAGGCCATAAAGATGAACGGTGGCAAGCTGATGTTTGGAACCGGTTGAATTCATACTGGCAAAAACATGAAGAGATGCAATCAATACCATCTCGGGCAATGGCTTATAAAAATTTATCACAATGGTTAATGGAGGGTAAAAAATCATTATATGCAAAGCTACCAAAAGACTTGTATGTATTTGGGCTTTCACAATACAGTAAACCGCTTATAAAAATATTGGTCCTGCTTGGACGAGAAATAGAAGTTTCTCTTTTTAGAAGGAAATCACAAAATGCGGAAAAAGAAGGCCTCTCAGAAAGCATTCTACACAAGTGGAGTAAACCGTATCATGATCAGGAAAATCTGATTCAGGTATTGGCAAAGCAGGCTATGACCAAAGTGAAGTTCTTTGACCACCCGAATTCGGATACACATAAACCTCAAATTTCAATCAATTCGTGTCATAGCGCCCGAAGGGAGGTGCAAGTACTAAAGGATTCTATTCTTCACTATTTATCAGATAAATCAGGTTCTAAACCTGAAGATATCCTCATTATGATCCCGGATGAAAGCAAATATGCACCGCTGCTAAAAGCAGAGTTTTCGGGTGATGCAGACTCTGATGAAATTAATTTACCGATATCGCAATTATATGACAGACAACATATTGAAGAGCACACCTTAGTCCAAATATTGGAATTACTGGGTGCTACATTTAAGCCAAGTTCGATGCTTGGGTTGCTTAATTTGACTCCCATTAAAAATACATTCTCATTTTCTGATGACGAACTGGAGATATTGGAAAACTGGATCTCAGAAAGTAATGCCTTTCGTGGAATTGGGGATCATTTCAATACCCCGTACAGCTGGAATAAAGCACTCAACCAGATGATAGCCGGGTTTAGTATGGAAGCAGATGAAATGGAGATATTTAAGGGGTTAGTTCCTTTGCAGGGGATTCATTCTTCGGATTTAATGGAGCTGGCTGGCCGGTTTTCGTCTTTCATGAATTCCATAGCACATCTATATCAGGAAGTTCAAAAGAACAAAAAAGCTCTTGAATGGGTCGATTTTATAGAACAGTT
>JAVLBT010000028.1:0-14164 GCA_031580945.1 Gracilimonas sp. | reverse complement strand
ACTCAACACAACAAAAGATATTTACCTGGTACTATCGAAGCTAAAAGAACATATTCGGTTTAGTAAAAATAACGTAGAAGTTCCTTATACATTAGTTAAAAACTGGTTAGTAACACAATTACAGGATAATAGCTCAACCTCTGGGAGGTTTGGGCAGGGCATTACTGTAAGTTCTTACATCCCATATCGTGCAGTTCCATTTCGTTTCATAGCGGTTTTGGGAATGAATGAAGAAGAATTCCCAAGAAAATCAATTCGACCGGATTTTGATTTGATCTATGCTCATCCTCAACCTGGTGACCGAATACAAAAAGAGGATGATTGCTTTTTATTTTTAGAAACAGTGCAGGCAGCTCAGGATAAACTGTATATCAGCTACTTAGGGCAAGATCAGAAAACAGATGTGGAGAGAATGCCATCAACCTTAGTGCAACAACTTATGGAGGCATTACCGGAAAACAGAGTAAACAATACTAAGCACAGCTTACATGCATTCAATAGAAAATATTATGACAAAGAGAACAAGTACCAGTCATTTTCAATAGTACACAAGCAGGTTGCAGATCATATTCATAACGGAGAAATCTCGAACATTCAGTTTATTGAAGATTCATTTACACAGCCTGATCTTCAGCAGTTAGATAAAATTACGATTAATGACTTTATAGATTTTTTTGAAGAACCTTCTAAATATTTGGTAAGGAATTACTTAAATATTCATGATTTTAATACTCAAAAAGAAATAAGGGATCGGGAATCTTTTGACATGGATGGGCTTCAGTCCTATAAGCTAAGTAATTTTATTTTTGAAAAGCTAAGTGAAGGTTATCCCAAAGAGCAGATCTATTCCTATTCAGAAACAAATGGATGGATTCCGGATAAGTTAAAAGGAGAAAAAGTATTTAAATCGAATTTTGAGGCAGTTCAAGAATTAAGGTCGGCAATCAGGGAGGTATCAGTGGATGAAAGCCGTTCAGAGCAAATTAATCTGACCATGAATACTTTAAATCTTGTGGGTTCCATATCTGGCATTCAGGGGGACATTTTTATTAGTACTCGTGTTGGGAAAAGAAAAGCTGTAAGTGAAATTGAGCACTGGATCAGACATTTGATCCTATTAAAGAGTAGAATTGAGATCGAGAGGAGTATTTTTATTTCTAAAGATAAAGGGGGGATAAGTACCATGACTATACTGTCTTCTGAAATAGATATGGACGTATTGAATGACTACATAGACTGGTTTTTAGAAGAAACTCCAGTATTCCAAAAATTTGCTTTTTTTCCGGAAACATCTAAAACATATGCCGAAGCTTTTATTAAAAAAATGGACCATGATTACGCTTTGTCAAAAGCCCGTAGCGAGTGGGAGCCATCTTTTAATCGAACTTTTGTAGAGTCTAATGATTACTATAACAGGTTGTTGTGGAGGGAAAAAGATCCTTTAACGGAAGAGATGTTTTCTAAAAATGCCCTTCGCTTCTGGCGCCCTTTTTTAAAAGCAGTGGAGGCAAGCAATGACCAATAAAAAACCTCTTGAGGTATTCAAAACTCCGCTAACAGGAATTAGCCTGGTTGAAGCAAGTGCAGGAACAGGAAAGACTTACAGTATCACTTCACTTTACATTAGGGCGCTATTAGAGAAGAATCTCGAGCCTTCACAGATTCTCGTGGTTACATTCACCGAAGCAGCGACTGCAGAGCTAAAATCAAGGATCCGGAATAGAATCAAAGAATCTATTCAGGCATTGAATACCAAAGATCATAAGGAAGATGAGTTTTTAAAAAAACTGCTCAAACAAAACTATGTACACGGAGAGCAAAAATTAAAATCAGCATTAGAACAATTTGATGAAGCGGCTGTATTTACAATTCACGGATTCTGTAATCGTATATTAAATGAATTCAGTTTGCTATTTGATGTCCCACCCCGATTCGAGCTACTTACAGATGCATCCGAACTTCTACAAGAATGTGTGGATGATTATTGGCGTACTTTCCTGGAATCTACGGAAGACAATGAGCTGAAATGGTTTACATTAGATTTACTCACAGATGCGGGATTCGGGCCAGATGAATTAAGGAAGATCATTGAAGATGTCATAAAACATCCCCGGTGTATCATTGAACCTGAGCATTTGAGTATGGAAGGGTTTGATACCATGTTGGAATCTTTAAAACAAAGTTTTCAAAGGCTGCAGACGCTATGGGAAAAAGAGGGGGATGTAATCTCAGATATGTATCTGAATGGAAAATTAAATGGAAATACCTTTCAAGTGGGGTCAAATACCTGGGAAACTGATTGGCAAAACCTGTTAGATCTTCTTGCCAGTGCCCATCCAAAGATTCAGGTCTCAGATCGCATGGTTCGGTTCGGTAGCTATATGAGGGAAAAAGGGGGCAAAAGTAGCTTTGAAGTTCCTGATCTTGATTTTTTCGGTGAGATGGATACCTACATCGGATTGACGGATAGTATGAAATTGCTAAAAACAAGTTTTATCAAAGCATCCGTTAATCATATTAAAAGTGATTTTAGAAAACGAAAGAGATCTTCTAATAATTTGACCTACAATGATTTACTGGAAGTAACTGAGAAAGGGCTTATTCAAGATGAAGACGGTATACTTGCACAAAAACTAAGATCAAAATATCCACTTGCACTGGTGGACGAATTTCAGGATACCGACCCAGTTCAGTATGGCATTTTCAGAAAGATCTATCACCTAAGAAATGAAACCGGTTTATTTATGATCGGCGATCCAAAGCAGGCGATCTATGCATTTCGTGGGGCCGACATATTCACCTATTTGTCAGCAAAATCGGATGCTGATAAGGATAAATCCTACAATCTGATTCATAATTATCGGTCAAACCGCGATATGATCAATGGAATAAATGCCCTTTTTTTACAAGCAGAAAATCCGTTCTTACTAAATGGAATGCGCTATAATGAAGCTAAATTTCCAGAGGGTATTTCAGAAGAACTGATATTAAATAAAAATTCTGATGATGACTTCAACCCACTGCAGTTCATAACATTAAGTGATCAAGAATATTCTAATAAGGGAGACATTAACGATAGGATCTACAATGTAGTATCAAATGAGGTCATGCATTTGCTTACTGGAAATTATAAACTAAATGGTAGGGATATCGAAGAAAAGGATATTGCTATTCTTGTGAGGGAAGGTCGGGAAGGAGATGCTTTACAGGATGCATTGCGAAGCAAGGGAATTTCTACCGTATTACGTTCAAGAAGCAGCGTATTTAAAACTCAAGAAGCCGAAGAATTACTCCAAATTCTTGGGGCAATTCAAAAGATCTCCTATGAACCAGGTATACGCGCCGCTTTGGTCACCACCTTACTTGGATATACGGCCGGGGATCTATTAAAGTTCGAAGTTGATGAGGTAAAATGGTCTGATCTTGTCCAAAAGCTAAATGCAATTAAGTCTATTTGGAACACTGAAGGGATAGATCCTGCATTAGACGCTCTTTTTCATAGATTTAATGTAATCGAACGCTTGTCGGCGAGAAAGGCCGCAGAACGCAAAATATCGAATCTTATTCATGTGTCAGAATTGCTTTCAAGTGCTTCTCGCTCACAAAAGTTAAATGCAAAATCGTTATTGAAATGGTTCTTCATGAAGGTAAATGAGGATACTCAAAATGCCTCATCAGAGGAGGAAGAACTTCGACTTGAAAGTGATGAGGATCTGGTCCAAATCATCACGATGCATTCTTCCAAAGGACTGGAGTTTCCAATCGTATTTTGTCCCTTTCTATGGAGTTCAAAATCATCAATGAAGAGGAATGATGTACTCAAATTCCATGCCGATGGTGCTATACACGTCGATATAAGTAAAGATACCGACCACGACAGGAAACAGGATTTTATTGAATTAACGGAACATCAAAACAGGGCAGAAGATGTTCGTTTAACCTATGTGGCTCTGACAAGAGCAATTTCAGCGTGCTATGTTTTGTTGCCAAACTATAATAAAATCAAAGAATCTCCACTTGCTTACCTGTTAAACGGAGATAATGGCTATGGGGATCTATCAACCTTTGAATCGATTGCAAATACCTTAAAGAAGCAGCCTAAGACCGAAGTTCGAATGCCGGTGGAAGATGCGGAATCAGAATATCAAGCTAAAAGTATTGACAAGTATGATTTACATGAAGCCAAATTTGAGCGCTCTGATATTTTTCACTTTTCTCGAATGCTAAGTTATTCTTCACTTTCATCTAACCATGATATTAACCTGCCTGATGAATTGGATTACGGAGAAATATCCATTCTGAATAATTATCAAAGTTATGAGCGAAAAGACCCTTTTGGATTTCCCAGGGGAGCAAATGCTGGAACATTCCTTCATAAAGTATTTGAGGATATTGTATTTAGCGACCACAAGAATATCCAGGAAAAAGTTATCGAAAACCTTAATCGGTATGGAATAGATCCTAATTGGGAGCAAGTTGTCATCGAATGGGTTCGCAAGGTATTGAACCATCCTTTGCTAAAGCCTGATACAGCTTTAAACAAAATTCCAGAAAAAAGATTACTTAAGGAAATGGAATTCTTTTTTCCAGTTTCAAATATACAAAGTCAGAGATTATGGGAACTCATCCGGCCTGAGAAAGAACATATTCAAGGTACAGATGAAGATCTTAAGGGTTTCATGAAAGGTTTCATCGACCTGATATTTGTAAGTGAGGGCAAATACTATATTCTGGATTATAAATCCAATCATCTTGGAAATCACTATAAAGATTATAGTCAGGGGCAACTTTATATTGCAATGAAGGATGCAGGATATGATCTGCAATACCATATTTACACTCTTGCATTGCACCGATATTTAAAATCTGAAATGCGTCAGTATAGATATGAAAAAGATTTTGGAGGGGTTCTGTATATGTTCTTGCGTGGAGTGAATAAGCAAGAAGAGGGTAGCGGTATATATTTTCATAAACCTGACTTCAAGGTCATCAATAAAATGGATCAATATTTCATTCAAGGGAGGTCTTAAGTGAAAAAAATTTGGGAAGATTTGGCCGGATGGAAAAAAAAGGGATTTATCACTGACCTGGAACTGGAGTTTGCAAAGTTTTTGAATCACATAAATAGTGATATATCTGAAGAGGTCATTCTTGCTGCCGTTAGTTGTGTACATGCCCAAAGACAAGGTAATTTGTGTTTAGATCTGGGAGAATGGAAGCAAAACACTACTTATTTATTCGATGAAGAAGAAACCAATTATCGGATCAATAGTGATGTGCTAAAAAAGTGGATACCTGCTTTAGAAAGTTGTGATTTAATTTCTAAAAATGGAGAGCTTCAACCTTTAGTTCTGCAAAATGGCCGTTTATATCTTCATAAATATTGGAAACTGGAGGAAGAGTTTTGCAAATGGGTCAATCATAAAGCATCCATTGAACGTCCAATAACCGAGGCAGTTATTCACACATTAAAAGCCGTATTATCTCCCCCAAAGGACCTTTTTGACATCAACTTACAGGATGTTGCTGTAATATTGAGTTTCATTAAAGATCTCATTTTTATAACAGGTGGACCTGGAACAGGAAAAACATATACGGTTTTAAATATAATAGCTGCACATGCTTTATTGCATGAGGAAGAGTCATTTTCCATTGGTTTAGCAGCTCCTACGGGAAAAGCTTCGCGAAGACTAATCGAATCTATTCAGGAGGGTAAAAGCAATCTTTCTGAGCACATCCGTTCAAAAGTTGACCTTCCGGAAAATGCACTTACTGTACATAAATTATTGGGTTCAGATTACTGGGGAGGAAATTTTAAATATGACCAGAATAACACTCTTCCATACGACTTGGTCATAGTTGATGAAGCCTCAATGCTGGATATAAACATGTGGGTACGGCTTACAAGAGCAATCGCCAAAGATACCAAGTTAGTGATATTAGGGGATAAAGATCAGCTTGCTTCTGTGGAGGCCGGATCAATTTTGGGAGATATTTGTCAGGGCGATAATACATTTTCACCCAATGTGATAGACGCCATAGAGCAAGTTCAGGGAACTACTTTAGAGTGCACAGAGGAAATACCCGCTGTTAATGATTGTATCGTTTTTCTTAAAAAAAGTTATCGATTCAGTGAAAAAAGTGGAATTCAACAATTATCAAATGCGATCAATGAAACCGATGTTGAAAGCGTATTATCTATACTTCAGTCGGAAGACTACCCTGACGTTAAATGGCTAACACATTCAAATGATAATATCAGGGAGATCGAAAAGAAATTCGGAATAGATCACTATAAAAATTATGTGAAAAATGATTTTTACGAAATGGTCAAAGACATTGACGATAAAAAGATACTTTGCGCAATAAGGAAATCTCCAGTAGGGGTGGAAGATGTTAACGATAGAATTGAATCAGGAATAAAAAGAACGCAGGCACGTTTACAGCAGGATGAATGGTATCATGGCCGGCAGGTAATGGCCACAAAAAATGATAGCGTTACAAGAATTAGAAATGGTGAAATTGGTGTTTTTAATGAAAATAAAGGAACCATATTATTTGAAGGTGAATATCATTCGGAAATAACACCAACTCGATTGTTGGAATATCAGCCGGCGTTTGCAATTACGGTACACAAAAGCCAGGGGTCTGAATTCAATGATGTAGCTATATTCCTTCCAAGTAAAATGAATTCAATACTTTCTAAAGAGATTTTGTATACATCTGTAACAAGAGCCCGTCGAAGTACTCTTGTTATTGCAAATGAAGATATTTTAAGAAAAGCCTTGCAACACTCGATCCAAAGAAAAAGCGGGGTAAAACAAAAAATCTGGGGTTTTAACGAAACATGATATTACTGAAACAACTCAATCAATTTTAAGTTATAAAAGGTATAAATAATGTACCCCAAAAAGCCAACGTATCAGGGGAAGTTGGTTGATAGCCAGCTTCCCTTATCTATTGCTTGTTAATATGAGATAAAACAAGATCATTTGTGTATAGATGTTCCTAATCGACATTAGCTATTCTTAACAGTACGCACTGAATTTCATAAAAAAAAAGCCACCCTGTATTACAGGATGGCTGATCAAAAAAGCAGGTTATTTAATCAATTTTGTGGTGCTTTAACATCCAGAAGTTCCACTTTAAAGATCAAGGTCTCGTTTGGTCCAATCGGGCTACCCTGTGGGGCACGAGCGCCATAAGCCAGCTCTGCTGGTATATAAAATTCGTAAGTAGCACCTTCTTTCATAAGTTGCACTCCTTCTGTCCAGCCAGGTATAACTCGGTTTAAAGGAAATTCGGCAGGTTGGCCTCGTTCGTAGGAACTATCAAATACAGTACCATCGATCAAGGTTCCTTCATAATGTACTTGCACAATATTTTCAGCGGTGGGAGAGTCCCCATTTCCTTCTTCAATCACTTTGTATTGAAGACCGGATTCAGTTTCCTGAACTCCTTCTTTGGCCAGGTTTTCTTCTAAGAAAGCTTCACCGGAGGCAATGTTATCACTGCTTTGTTGTTCTTGAATTTCCTGCAGGTAGGAATTCGTTACAGCCATGATCTCATCCTGAGTAAGCGCTCCTTCCTCAGAGGTAAGTCCAGCTTTTATTCCCGCATTATAGTCATTCATATTTAACTCATCTATTCCTTCACGTCCCAGGAATGAGCCATTTTGAAAACCCAAAGCATAGCTAACACTATCGAGTTTAGTATTTAGGTTTGCTTCCGGATTTTCCATTTGATCTTGATTACAAGCCGTGAAAAAGAGCCCGGCACTCAAGAAAGCAATCATTGATAGTTTGTTCAATTTCATAATTATGAGTTGGTATTTATTATTCTGATTATCGGATTTAGTTTCAGTTGGTTAAAATAGGGCAAATCATACCAAAGTGGAATAAATAATCAAGTATCTGTGTATATTATAGGATCATAAAAAAATTCATAACAGACCAATACCTTGACATTTAACGATTTTGACTTTGTTGACGAGCTCAAAGCTGGCTTAAGAGATATAAACTATACCGAACCTACCCCAATTCAGGAACAAACAATTCCCATTATCCTGGAAAAGAAAGACCTGATAGGTGCTGCACAAACCGGTACTGGAAAAACCGGAGCTTTTGTAATCCCAATCATACATCAGATACTTGAAAATCCTTCTGATCATACCCAGGCACTGATATTATCACCCACAAGAGAGCTTGCGCAACAAATTGATGAACAAATATTTGCATTAGGATATCATACAGGTATTACTTCAGCCACAATAATTGGAGGGGAGGATTTTTCTCAGCAGGCTAAAGCCATACGTTCTGGTGTAGATATCATCGTTGCCACACCGGGACGAATTATAGATCAAACGAAAGTTTTGGACATTGAATTTGGTCATGTCAAATTTCTTGTATTGGATGAAGCAGATCGAATGTTGGATATGGGTTTTTTGCCGGATGTCACAAAAATTATAGAGAAATTACCTACCGAACGGCAAACACTGTTGTTTTCTGCAACCATGCCCCAGCAGATCAAAGACCTTGCTAATCGCTTTATGAAAGATCCCGAAAAAGTGGAAATCGCTATTGAGAAACCCTCTGGCAGCATCACGCAGAAAGCTTATTTTGTCGATCAAAAGAAGAAGCTGGAACTGGTACAAGATGTATTAGACGAGCTGAAATGGGAATCCAGTATTATCTTTTGTGCAACCAAACGCGGGGTAGATGAGCTGGAGCGATTACTTCAGAAAAAAGGCATTAAAGCAGGAAGTATTCATGGTGATCGCGATCAAGACGAGCGGAATAAATCGCTCCACGCATTTACAAGTGGTGAGGTGCCGGTCATAGTTGCTACGGATGTTTTAGCACGTGGAATTGATATTGACAACATTTCCCTGATTATTAATTATGATGTACCCAGAGCGGTTGAAGATTATGTTCACCGCATTGGAAGGACGGGTCGTTATGATAAAACCGGAACAGCAATTACTTTCGTAAATAAAAAAGATCGCCGTGCATTTAGTGCAATACAAGATAAAGTAGGCGATCAGCTTGAAATCCTCGAAATGGGTTCTCCCAAAGCATCTTCTAAAACTTCTTCTGACAAAAAAAGAAAATCATCTGCTCCGAAAGCTTCCGAAAATAAATCAGGGGAAGATAAATCAACTAAGAAGGAGAAAAGAAAAGAACCAAAAGCGTCTTCAAGGCCTGATAAATCTAACAATATGGAGAAGAAACAGCTTAGTAAAAAAGAGATTGAAGCAGCCAATAAGCGGGTTCAAAATCTGGGAAGTGTTGATGTTGTTCTTTCAAAAAATAAGTCAGCTTCACAAAAAAGTGATAATAAATCGAAGAAGAGTTCTACTTCTGTTAAGAAAAAAGATTCTTCAAAAGATGAATCGAAAAAATCAACAGAATCAAACATTCCAGCTGAGCGGATCAAGAAAGCTACAAAGAGAAACCAAAATGCTCCAAAGCCGGCAAAAGGATTATGGGGCCTTATCAAAGCGTTATTTTCCTGATTAATTTACTCAACCATCTTGATGCCATAATTTTAAGTTTACATTATAATCCTAAAATTATACTAAAAAGTTTGACATGCGCTTACTGATCTCGATTCTATTATTTGGTTTATTGACAATTCTGTATCAACCAGAGATAAAATCTCAAAATACGGAGGCCCTTGAAGTTAATAAAAAGTCACAAAAAGCCCCGGAATTGCTTTCTATTGTTGAAGACAGGGATATCAAAAATGTAATTCTTCTCATTGGTGATGGGACTGGTTTAGCACAAATTGCCTCAGGAATGATCGCTATTGTTGGCCCTGATGGTTTATTGCATATGCAAACAATGCCGGTTACAGGTTTCGTTAAAACCCATTCATCAGATAAATTGATCACAGACTCAGCTTCCGGTGCAACTGCTTTTGCCTGTGGTTTGAAGACCTATAATGGTGCTATCGCGGTAAATCCAGAAAAAGTGCACTGCAAGACCTTATTAGAATTAGCTGAAGAAAAAGGACTCAGCACAGGCCTCATTTCAACTTCTTCTATCACACATGCAACACCTGCAAGTTTTGCTGCACATGTAGATAACAGGGGCTTACAAGAACAAATTGCACATCATTTTTTGAATGCCGGGGTTGAGGTTTTTCTTGGAGGAGGTTACAATTTTTTCGATTCCAGTACACGGTCTGACTCTCTTGATCTGATCAGTGAATTTGAAAAAGAGGGATATGATATATTGCGTACCAATGAGGATCTTGAAAACACCGATTCTGACCAATTATTGGGACTATTCGCTCCTGATGGAATGGAACGGGCAGATTCAGAACCAACCTCAGAGGAAATGGTGAACAAAACGCTAAATATATTAAGCAAGGATAAGGATGGTTTCTTTTTAATGCTGGAAGGAAGTCAGATTGATTGGGCGGGACATGGTAACGATGTTGAGTATTTAATTGACGAGGTAAAAGATTTTGATGCAGCAGTTAAGGCAGTACTTGATTTTGCTGAACAAGATGGAGAGACCTTAGTGATTTTGACTGCTGATCATGAAACAGGAGGGATGACACTACAGCGAGAGCTTGCTGCCGGAGATTCTCTTGAAATATACTGGACTACAGATTATCACACAGCTATTCCGGTACCTATGATGGCTTACGGTCCTCATGCAACAGAATTTATGGGATGGAGAGACAATACATACATTGGGAAGAAAATTGCGGAATTACTGGATTTTCCGGAATTACCGATTTTGATTGAATAGTCTTTCTATTTTCGTCCTCCTAAATAAGTTCATTCGTAAACTGAGCACTAAAACCTTTTTGAAGAAATCAATTTTTTATCCTTAGGTAGTACCTTACTGCCAGTTTTCATAGAATTATTGGGTATCTAATCCATAAATTTCAGCTATTTGAGCATAATTTTTATAGTTAACGCCTTTCCCTTTTACAATTATGGATGGTGGAATTGCTACAACACGGAGTACATCCCGATGGAATAAATCGGCATTTGCCTGATTATTTCCGCCCACTTCACCTTCAAGAACCAAACTAAAAGTATCGATATCGAAATAATATCTGAGATTTACTAAGTCGTTTTCAAAAGGAACAGAGAAAGGTAATGCTTGCCACGCAGTTGTTCCTTCAAAGCGAATGTAACCAAGTACCATCCCGTAGTCTACCATTTCCTCATCCAGATTATCCCAGCCATATTCTGCTACGGATACATAATCATTTTCTAAAGTGAAGTCATTACTGTTAATAGTAATAGTACTTGAATATACACTGTCGCCTTGTCCATCTACGTCATTGTCATAAATTGTACAAGCGGAAATCAAAGAAATGCATAGTAGCAGTAATAGTAATTTTAAATATTTCATGGTCACTCCAATATTTTGTTTTTGAGTGCATGAAATTTAAATCAGAAATGAATACCTGAACATAGCATGAACAGTTTAGGCAATTCATGCGATAGTAGAGCAAAAAAAATCAGGCCATAACGACCTGACTTTTTAGATTAATAAAAGAAAATATTCGTTTTATTTATAGCCAATGGGTGTAAGCGTACATCCCTAATGCTATGATAACAAAGTTTAGGATACTAAGTGGAAGTAGCCGGCCCCAACCTAACTTCATAACCTGATTATATTTGAAACGCGGTATAGTCCAGCGTACCCATATGAAAACGAAGCACCAGAAAAGGACTTTACCCATAAACACCGATACATCTAAGGCTCCTTTAAGCAGTGGACTTAGCTCTGGAAGCCAATAACCGGCAAATGGTAAATGGTAGCTTCCAAAGAAGAAGGTTGTAATGAGTACACTACCGATGAATACGTGCATATATTCTGCCAAGAAAAACATTCCAAACTTCATCCCGGAATACTCGGTATGAAAACCTCCTACCAATTCCTGTTCAGCTTCAACCAAGTCGAATGGCGTACGGTTTGCCTCAGCAAAGGCTGCAATTATAAATATGATGGCGCCTATGGGGTTAATGAATACATTCCATAGGTATTCCTGTGATGCAGCAATCTCAACTAAACTCAATGAGCCTGCGACCAAAACTACGGATGCCACAGCCATACCCATTGGGAGCTCGTAACTTATCATTTGCGCAGCCGCACGTAAGCCCCCAAGCAACGAATATTTACTATTGGATGCCCATCCTGCAAGAGTGACACCGTAAACTCCTAAAGAAGCTACTGCAAGGATGTAAAGTACACCGCCATTTATGTCTGTAACGTAAAGTCCTTCCCCGAATGGAATTAAAGCTACGCTCATCAAAGCCGTGATCACCGGGATCATGGGAGCAATGGTATGAATGGTTTTAAAACCCTGTGTGGGGGTTACATCTTCTTTAAGTAATAATTTTACTACATCTGCAATAGGCTGTAGAAGCCCTGCAGGACCTACACGATTGGGGCCAACACGGTTTTGGATAAGCCCGGCAATGCGCCTTTCTGCATAAACCAATATTGCAGCAGAGTTCAGGTATGTAAAAGCTCCAAGGCCAAGAACGGCTACCCAGGTTGGAATAAAAAGTCCAAATAAATCAATTCCAGCTGTTTCCATTTATGCCGTAGCCTCTTGCTTGTTTGAAAGGTTAAGATTAATGCCCATTTCATTATCCATTCGCTCGTAGGTGATATTTTCAAAAATGGGGATTGATCTGGCGATCTCTTCCATGATATCTCGTCCTTGGCCGAATGTAACCTCAAACCCCATTCGTTCTGACAATTTATTCATAATCTCCCATGCCGGAACACAATCTACTTTATTCTCTTCGGTCACCCAATTATCAAAATTGGTGCCGTATCTATCCAGTCGACCTTGATTCATTTCAAGATCCAGGCTCCGGTCCTTATATTTTGTTTCTTTGGCAGGGAAGGAACGTTGAATCCGACCTTCAATATTTACATAGCTTGCCGCATGTTCCGCAATACAAGTAATGGGTACTACAAGATCTGCTGCTTTTGAAGTCTCACACTCATTGGTTGAAAGCAAAATGCTAAACTTACCGCGAAGATCATCTTTGGATAGTACTCCACGGTCAATGAGTTCATCTTTGAGCACTATCACAATTTTAGCGTCAGATATTTCAGTATCCAGATTCTTAGTTTCTTCGTATCCCAGCAGCTTAACACCAGTGGTATTTGGTGCCTGATCGTCTGTAAGTAAAAAATTATCACCGGCGCCTTTTTCAATATGAGGAGCAAATTTGAAATTGTTAACACCCCATAGGTTAAATACTTTCATGAGTGCATAATTTTCCTCAACAGAGGCATGCGGACTTCCAATTACTACAACATCCTCCGGTTTATGAGATTCTAAAGTCTCAAAGAATGTCTCGATAGCATTATTCCAAGATGTTTTAGACTGATTTTCACCATCTAATTTGATGGAAGGACGGGAAATTCGGTTTTCATTAAAACGTTTATAGGCTTCCCGCCCAACATCGGGCATCCAATAATCATTAACTTCTCCATTGTAACGTGGAGTGATTCTCATAATCAGATTGTCGCGAGTCCAAAGATCAATATTCGTTCCTTTTCCACCACTGATATCAATACTTGGAGTTTGATTCATTTCCCATACACGAGCTTTAAACCTGAAATCAGTTGAAGTCAAAGCTCCCACGGGGCAAATATCTACCGTGTTTAAAGAATAAGGATCGTCAAATTCGCGATCAGGGGCTGTTATTGGATAATTTTTATCGCCACGAGCTGTAATGGTAAGCTGATGTGACTCACTGATCTCGTCTGTAAACCGGACACACCTTGTGCAGTTAATACAACGTTCGGCATCTAATGTTACTCGTGGACCTAATTGAACCCGCTTGGGTTTATGCTGTTTTTTAACTTCGAAGCGACTGCCTTCAGGCCCATATTTGTAAGTCTGAATTTGAAGCGGACATTCACCAGCCTGATCACAAATAGGACAATCAAGAGGGTGATTAATGAGAATCAGCTCCATAGTATCTTTTTGGGCCCGAGCTACATCTTCATCTGATTCCTGTGTTTTTATGACCATTCCGTCTTGCATACCCAAAGAGCAGGATGTCTGCATTTTAGGGAACCAGCGGATCTTTCGTTCTCCGTTTTCATCCAGCTCAAATTCGCCAGTTTCTCTGTCTTTCACAGGAGTTCCAGCTTTCACAAAACACTGT
>JAVLBT010000027.1:20947-25184 GCA_031580945.1 Gracilimonas sp. | reverse complement strand
CCACTATGACATACGCAGATATCTGTGCTATCGGTTGGTTGGTGGATGGTGCAGCTATCGTAAATCAAACTATGTTGGCTCGTTCCTCTTATGGTCCTTATTCCCGTGCGAATGTTCGCATCTGTAAGGAAGAAAGCTTCCACAAAAAGCAGGGTTATGAAATGTTGGCCAAGATGGCTGATGGGACGCCTGAGCAACAAAAAATGGCGCAGGATTCAGTGAATAGATGGTGGTGGCCAAGCCTGATGATGTTTGGCCCACATGATTACGATTCTCCAAACAGTGCTGAGCTCATTAAATGGCAGGTAAAATTGAAAACCAATGACGAACTTCGCCAGCATTTTGTGGACCGTATGGTCATGGAAGCCGAAGCTATTGGAGTCACCCTTCCCGATCCTGACCTGGAATACAACGAAGAAACCGGCCATTGGGATTTCGGTGAAATTCCCTGGGATGAATTCTGGAACGTGGTAAACGGGAACGGTGTCATGAATCGCGACCGTATCAAGTCTCGAAGAGCTGCCCATGAAAATGGAGAATGGGTTCGCGAAGCGGCTAATGCGTATGCACGAAAGAAAAAATTACAGCAGGAAAAAGCATCCTGAAAAGAATTAAGAAATCAGAAGTCAGAACTCAGAAAATTCTGACGACTGATTTCTTAATTCTGACTTCTCCATTTTAATCTGAAACCAAGAATCTTAATGTCAGACAAGAATTCTAATAAAGACAATTGGCCTCTTTGGGAGGTTTTCACGCAACCAAAATCAGGGAAACCCCACGAGCATGCTGGAAGTGTTCACGCCGCTGATAAAGAGATGGCACTCCAAAATGCGAGAGACACTTACGCTCGCAGAAATGAAGGCGTGAGTATTTGGGTAGTGAAATCTAAACATATTACCGCTTCTACACCGGAAGATATGGGGCCATTTTTTGATCCAGCTAATGACAAACCGTATCGACATCCGCAATTTTACAGTGTGCCGAGAGCGGTTAAAAAGAGGTCTTAGTTATTGGTTAATGGTTATTCGTCATTGGGATCAACCCAAATAACCATTACACAAATAACGATTAACTAAAAGAAATTAATTGCAAGAATGACTACTGAAACCAAAAAATTGACAAAAAAAGAAGCCTTCCTGACCTTTCTGCTCAGATTGGCTGATGACCGGCTCATTTTAGGTCAACGAATGTCAGAATGGTGCGGACATGGACCTCAGCTTGAAGAAGATCTTGCCATGGCAAATATGGCCTTAGATCTGATCGGTCATGCCACCGCACTGTACGAGTATGCTGCAGAGATCGAAGATGAAGGCCACGATGAAGACTATTTCGCGTACTTCCGGGATGACCGCGAGTTCACCAACCTTCAGCTTTGCGAACTGCCAAAAGGTGATTTCGGGTTTACCATCGCCCGGCAGTTTTTATTCAGTGCATTCAGTTATTTTCAATACGAAAGACTGAAAGATGCCAAAGACGAGCAGTTTGCAGGAATGGTGAATAAGCATCTGAAAGAGATCAAGTATCACCTTCGACATTCCAGAGAGTGGGTATTACGTTTGGGAGACGGAACCGAAGAAAGCCATGAACGCATTCAGGAATCTTTCGACGATTTGTGGATGTATCTTGGTGAGCTTTTTTACATGAATGAAGTGGATGAGCTGATGATCAAAGAAGGACTCGCCGTTGATTCCTCCGAATTCAAAAAAGAATGGAAGAAATTGGTGGAAGATACGTTAACAGAAGCGACACTCACGATTCCGGATTGGGATCAATTTATGATGAGCGGAAGTCGGAAAGGAATTCATACCGAGCATTTGGGTCATATGCTGGCACAGATGCAGTTTTTGCGGCGCTCGCATCCCGAAGCAGAGTGGAAGTGAAGTAGATTTGAGATAAAAGACATGAAATTTAAGATCTGTATAATTTAAATCTTTCATCTAAAATCTAACTACTATTTTAATGCCAACTATACAACTACATACCGAAGAACAGATCTGGAACTTCCTGAAGGAAGTGACCGATCCTGAGATCCCGGTGTTAAACATCGTGGAGATGGGAATCGCTCGAAAAGTTGAAGTTGGTGATGATGGTAAAGTTTTGGTCAAGATCACACCTACCTATTCCGGCTGCCCAGCGATGAATGCCATTGAAAAATTGGTAAATGAAAAGCTGGAAGAACGAGGCGTTCAGGAATTCAAAGTAAAACTCGATTTTGCGGAGACCTGGACCACTGACTGGATGACCGATGATGCCAAGGTGAAATTGAAAGAGTATGGCATCGCCCCTCCCGAGAAAACGGAAGAAGAAGATAATTTTCTGAAAAGTTTATCCAGCACCAAAGTAGTTCCGTGCCCTTTTTGTGATTCTTTTGAAACGGAATTGGTTAGTCAATTTGGATCAACAGCTTGCAAATCTCAGTATTACTGTAACGATTGTGATCAGCCTTTTGAGCACTTTAAATGTATTTGAACTACGAATTATACTGATTACGCAGATTACACGGACTTTTACTTGTTCAAAATCAACTCAGTAAATTTAGTTAATCATTTTTTGTGAAAAGGTTTCCATTATCTAAATTTGCTTCAAACTAAATCCGTGTAATCCTTTAATCTGCCAAATCCGTGATTCAGACCACTTTAGCCAACGGCATTTTCACTATCACCCTCAACCGACCTGATAAACTCAACAGCTTCAATTTTGAGATGGCCAGTCAGATGAAAGAGGCTTTGATGGAGGCTGAGTCTAATGACAAAATACGTAGTGTATTACTTACCGGTGCCGGGCGTGCTTTTTGTGCCGGACAGGATCTTGCCGAAGCGACGGAAGTATCCAACGATCAGGATCGGGATCTTAGTGAAATTGTACATCACACCTATATTCCCATTGTAAAAGGGATTCGGGAACTGGAGAAACCGGTGATTTGTGCCGTGAATGGAACGGCTGCCGGAGCCGGAGCCAATATAGCCTTGGCCTGTGATATTGTGATCGCCAGTGAAAAAGCTGCATTCATCCAATCCTTCTCTCAAATTGGGTTGATACCAGATAGCGGAGGTACCTATATTTTACCAAGATTGGTCGGTTTAGCTAAAGCAACTGCCATCACTTTTCTTGGGGAAAAAGTTTCTGCAGAAGAAGCTGTTGAAATGGGGATGATCTGGAAATCCTATTCTGCTGATGAATTTTTGGAGAAAGCTAAAACCATTGCTCAAAAATTAGCAAAAATGCCTACCCGTGGATTTGGTCTAACCAAACGGGGCTTCAACGCCGGATTTTCCAATAGCTTAGAAGAACAAATGCAGCTTGAAGCTAAACTCCAGGCCGAAGCCGGTGAAACATATGATTATGACGAAGGCGTTCAAGCATTTTTGGAAAAACGAAAGCCAGAGTTCAAAGGTAAATAGGATCATGGATTACGCTGATTAATGGATTTCGCTGATTTATCTACTCGAATTTCTCCAACTAAACGGTGAAGTCTGCGTAATCTGTAATCGATCCTTTTCGCTAATAACAACTCTCTTCATTATGAATATTGAACTTAGTAACCACCTGAAACTCCTTCTCAATCTTGAAGAACTCGCAATCTTCATCGTTTCCGTAATCCTCTTTGGATTCGTTACATCATACAGTTGGTGGATTTTCGCCCTACTATTCTTCCTTCCTGATATCTCATTTGCTGCCTATCTCATCAATACTCAGGTCGGATCGTGGATCTATAATATTCTTCACCACAAAGGCATGATGATAGCGCTGATCTTAGCCGGCTATTTTGTTGAAATTGAATGGATGTTAGCTATTGGAATCGTATTCTTGGGACATGCTGCCTTTGACCGGGTTTTCGGCTACGGACTCAAATTTCCCGATGACTTCAAGCATACGCATTTGGGACGAATTGGAACTCAAGATTGATCAAAGCTCATCCAATCCGATCACATATTCTGAATAAGCAGTATTCGCTACCCCTCTCAAAAACCTTTTATCTGCCGTGTAAAATAGCCCCTGATACTCCACTGCTAAAGCTAAATAACAAGCATCATATTGAGTAACCGGAAAACGAGTGGATATAAAAAATACTTCCTTACTGAGTTTTTCATATGGAACGGTAATGAATGGCAGGTTTCTTATGACCGAAAATATTTCTTCAGCTCCAGTGATATCCAAATCTCTTCTTCTAACTTTTTTGGATACAATGTTGTCAACCTCGATGAGAAAAAGATCAGGAACCACAAAGTTGTCCAAT
>JAVLBT010000027.1:0-20937 GCA_031580945.1 Gracilimonas sp. | reverse complement strand
TAAAAACCGGCGAGCATTTTCACTTCCATCCTCTGGCAAGAACCATTTTATAGCTAAACATGCATCAACTATAGGCACCTTCATGCTTCTCTATCTTTTGAAAGGTCTTCTGCACTATCCGAAAACTTCTTCCCCTTCGCTTTGTAGTGCATATAAATATCTCTGACCATACTTTTGGTTTCTTCTAATTCTGGCCCTGCATACAACTCAAGTAAAGACTTCAATTCTGCTTGCAGCGATCGATTATTTCTTTTAGCTCTATTTTTAAGATTGTTCAGCGTTTTTTCGTCAATATTTCGTACTAAGACGTCAGGCATAAATTTCCCCATTTTTTAATTGATATCATTATGATATCTTTTTTTATGGTATCATTCAAGCTCAAATATTTCACTCTATTTACAACAAATTCCAGCTCAGATTGCTTATCTTGGAAGCGATTTTTCAGACGATTAAAACAGATATTTACCTATGATTAAAGATAATGCTAAAATTGGCGTAGTTGGCGCTGGTACTATGGGAACTGGGATTGCGCAAGTTGCGGCTACCCAAGGTCACCATGTTTATTTATATGATGCATATCCCCAACAACTTGAAAAGTCTAAAGCAGGATTGGAAAGTATTCTTGCACGGCAAGTTGAAAAAGAAAGAATGACACAGGATGAGATCGATGGAATTTTGAATCGTATAGACTTTGTGGATAATATAACCACCTTTGGTGAGTGCGGTTTAGTGATTGAAGCGATCGTTGAAGACCTGGAAGTTAAAAAGGATGCATTTGCCAGGCTCGAAGGCATTGTTTCAAAAGACTGTGTTCTCGCATCCAATACTTCTTCACTTTCGATCGCGGCTATATCTTCAGGCTTAAAAAAACCCGGTCGCTTTTTAGGTGTTCACTTTTTTAATCCCGCTCCCTTGATGAAGCTCGTTGAGATTATACCAGGAATTGCCACAAACGATAAGGTATTCACATCAACAAAAAACTTCATCAGAGATTGGGGTAAGATCACGGTATCTGGAAAAGATACTCCGGGATTTATAGTGAACCGCGTAGCTCGGCCTTTTTATGGTGAAGCGCTCCGCATTTATGAAGAAGGCATTGCAGATGCAGCTACCATCGACTGGGCTATGAAGGAGATCGGCGGTTTTCGAATGGGGCCTTTTGAACTGATGGACCTGATCGGCCATGATGTAAATTATGAAGTCACAAGCACCGTATTTGAGGCCTTCTATTATGATCCCCGGTTCAAGCCTTCGTTCGCCCAAAAACGCATGGTAGAAGCCGGCTGGCTGGGACGAAAATCAGGGCGTGGATTCTATGACTATCGAGATGGTGCTGACGACCCCAAGCCAAGTAAAGATAAAGAGCTCGGGCATAGAATTTTTAACCGCATTTTGACAATGCTTATTAATGAAGCCTGCGATGCGGTATTTATGAATATTGCATCTGTTGAAGACGTAGACCTGGCCATGCAAAATGGTGTTAACTATCCCAAGGGTTTACTAATGTGGGCAGATGAGATCGGCCTCAAAAACGTGCTGGATCGCATGACGGCTTTACAAGTTGAGTACCGGGAGGATCGATATCGTCCTAATCCACTATTGAAAAAAATGGTAGCTAAAGGAAAGAGTTTTTATGAATAAAAGTAGTTAGAAATCTGAATCCAGAACTCAGTTGGCAGATTCTGATTTCTGACTACTGAATTCTGAGTTCACGCATAGACCTTATGAATAAAAAATCACATCCCATTATCAAACACATGCTCCAAAATGATGCCTTTTCTCAATGGATGGGCATTGAAGTATTGGAATCTGAACCGGGCTATTGCATGCTTTCTATGAAGATTCGGGAAGAAATGACCAATGGCTTTGGAGTTTGTCACGGTGGAGTTACCTTCTCGCTGGCCGATAGTGCTCTCGCCTTTGCCTCCAACTCCCGCGGAACCGTTTCACTGGCTCTCGAAAACAATATAAATTATACCCATAAGGTGAATGTTGATGATACTTTGATTGCTGAAACTGAAGAACTTCAAAATGGGCGAACCATCGGTGTGTATAAAGTCAATATTTCAAACCAAAATGAAGAATTTGTAGCCGAATTCAGAGGTACGGTTTACAGAACAGGAAAGCAGCATAAACAAGATAATTAAAAATTTAGAATTCAAAATTTAAAATTACATGTCCGAAGCATACATTATTGACGGCATTCGAACTCCAATCGGAAAACTTAAGGGGGCGCTTTCTCCTATTCGAGCCGATGATCTTGCAGCCATTCCTATCAAAGAACTCATCAAACGAAATCCTGACATTGATCTGGAAGCTATTGAGGATGTGATCTTAGGCTGTGCCAACCAGGCTGGCGAAGACAATCGTAATGTAGCTCGAATGGCGTCTCTGTTGGCTGGGATTCCCGTTTCGGTTCCTGGGGAAACGGTGAACCGATTATGTGCTTCTGGGATGAGCGCCACCGTGAAGGCTTACCATGCCATCAAAGCAGGCGAAGGCGATATTTTCATTACAGGCGGTGTGGAACATATGACACGGGGCCCTATGGTTTTAGGAAAAGGATCTTCTCCTTATTCCGGAACCACTGAAATGCATGATTCTACTTTCGGTTGGCGTTTCATCAACCCAAAAATGGAAGATATGTATGGTACCGATGGCATGGGCATAACCGCTGAAAATGTAGTAGCAAAATATGACATCAGTCGCGAAGATCAGGATAAGTTTGCGGCTTGGAGTCAGCAGAAAGCCGGAGCTGCCAGAGACTCAGGAAGACTGGCTAAAGAGATCGTACCCGTCGAAATTCCACGCAGAAAACAAGATCCGTATTTATTTGAACACGATGAATTCATGCGTCCCGATACCACGGCTGAAGTACTCGCCAAGCTTCGCCCGGCTTTCCGCAAAGATGGATCCGTTACAGCAGGAAATGCCTCCGGTCTGAATGATGGAGCCGGAGCATTGTTAGTCGCTTCTGATCATGCCATCAAAAATTTTGGCCTGAAACCGAAAGCACGAATTGTAGCTCATGCTGTATCAGGAATTGAGCCAAGAATTATGGGATTGGGTCCCGTGGAAGCGGCTCAAAAAGTACTAAAGCGCACCGGAATGAAAATGGACGATATGGATATCATCGAGCTTAATGAAGCTTTTGCCGGACAATCACTCGGCGTAACCCGACTATTGGAAATGGAAGACGATGATCCCCGGCTCAACCCAAACGGCGGAGCAATTGCTTTGGGTCACCCACTTGGCATGACCGGACAACGATTATTACAAACGGCAACCGTCGAACTTCATGAAAAAGATTCTCACAAATTTGCGCTTTGCATGTTGTGTGTGGGAGTTGGCCAGGGAATGGCTGTGATACTTGAGAAAGTTTAATGGTTATTGGTTATTAGGAAATGGTTAATTGGCAAGATTATGAGTGATAAAAAATCAAAGATTCGAACTTTTGAAGATTTACGAGTTTGGCAGCTTGCCCGTAAGATTCAAAATGAGATTTTTGAGCTTGTTAAAAAATATCCTCCAGAAGAAAAGTACCGATTAACTGATCAAATGGTTCGTTCATCACGCTCCATTTCTGATAATATCGCTGAAGGTTATGGGCGATTTCACTATCAGGAAAATATTCAATATTGCAGGCAAGGAAGAGGTTCTGCCTACGAATTAAAAAATCAGATAATCACTGCTTTTGATTGTAAGTACATTGATGAATCCGAGTATAAGTATCATAAAAATCAAATCATCGAATGCATTCAACTCCTCAATGGATATATACGGTATTTGAAGAATGCAAAGAATAATGCTGTTCAGGAGGATGAAATTCCATATATCTTTGATAATCTTGATGAAGATCCGAATAACCAATAACCATTACACCATTCCCCAGTAACATGATCTACGAATTCAATGGATACAAACCGGTCGTTCACGAAACGGCTTTTGTGCATCCCCAAGCTGCGGTTACGGGAAATGTGATAATTGGAAAGGATGTATATATCGGTCCTGGAGCGGCTATCCGTGGCGATTGGGGTAAGATCGTGATCAAAGATGGATGTAACGTACAGGAGAATTGTACCATCCATATGTTTCCGGGAGTTACTGTGACTTTAGAAAAATCGGCGCATGTTGGCCACGGCGCTATCATTCACGGAGCTCATTTGGGTAAAAATTGCCTAATCGGGATGAATGCTGTGGTTATGGATAATGTGAAAGTTGGCAATGAAAGCATTATCGGAGCTCAATCTTTTGTCCCAGAAGGAATGGAGATTCCTGATCGAAAAATAGCTGTCGGAAATCCGGCGAAGGTCGTTAAAGATGTTACGGATGAAATGATTCAATGGAAAACCAAAGGAACAGAACTCTATCAACAACTTCCGAAAGAGTTACATGACACATTAAAGGAATGTGAACCACTGCGGGAAGTTCCAAATGATCGTGAGGACCAGAAGATGGGCTATGAGACGTGGGCGAAAAAGAAATCAGAATTCAGAGCACAGGAGTCAGAATAGATTGAACACTGAGTTCTGAATTCTGATTTTTGAGTTCCTTCATTTTAATAGAATACAAATGATTAAAGTACAAAGCTACATACACGGAAAGTGGCTAACAAAAGGCACCGAAACCGACCTGATCAGTGCGGTTACCGACGAACCGATTGCCCAGTTGGTGGAAGCGGAAATTGATTATAAATCTGCCCTGGAATATGCCAGAAAAACAGGCGGACCGAAACTTCGCGAGATGACTATCCATGAACGGGCGTTCAAGATCAAGTTTTTGGGTCAATATTTGATGGAGCGAAAGGAAAAATATTACGAGATCTCCACACATACCGGTGCCACTCGTGCCGACTCCTGGATTGATATTGAAGGTGGAATCATTACGGCTTTTGGGATCTCCAGTAAATCACGACGGCATTTATCAGATCTCCCCTGGCATGTGGAAGGCGATACAGAGCGACTTTCCCGCAAAGGCTCTTTCATGGGGCAGCATATTTGTGTCCCAAAACATGGAGTTGCCGTTCATATCAATGCATTCAACTTTCCGGTGTGGGGAATGCTGGAAAAAATGGCTCCGGCTATTATTTCTGGAATGCCGGTTATTGTGAAACCATCTCCCACTGGGTCTTATTTATCCTGGGAATTGTTTAAGGATATTATCGAGTCTGATATTCTTCCCGAAGGAACCGTGCAATATATTGCCGCGGATAAACCTGGAGATCTGCTCGACTATCTAACAAGTCAGGATTCCGTGGCTTTTACAGGCTCAGCTTTGACAGGACAGAAACTTAAAGCCCATCCCAACATCATTGCCAATAATGTGCAGTTTAACCTGGAGGCTGATTCTCTAAATTGTTCTATTCTTGGAGCTGATGTTACTACGGATATGGAAGAATTCGATCATTTCATCAAGGAAGTAGCTCGTGAGATGACCGTCAAAACCGGGCAAAAATGTACGGCAATTCGGCGGACTATTGTACCGAAACATTTAGAAGAAGAGGTGATTACGGCATTAAAATCCCGATTAGAGAAAACGACGATCGGCGATCCGGCTCAAAAAGAAACGCGAATGGGTCCGCTGGCCAGTACCCTTCAGGCTGAACGATTTGAAGAACAATTACAGCAGCTTTCTGAAATCACCGAAACAGTGTATATGGCTAATGGCGATCAAAAAAATGCTTTCACAAACCCCAGAGTACTTATTTGCCATAAACCCATGCAGGTAGATAAAGTACACAGGTTAGAAGCTTTTGGCCCTATGACCACCGTGATGCCATACCAATCTACTGAAGAAGCCATCCAGATTGCCAACAAAGCAAACGGCTCTCTCGTAGGATCTCTGTTTACAGCAGATGATGAGCTCGCTCATAAAATCACTATGGGTTGCGCTCCCTATCACGGTCGTTTTATGGTGATCAACCGAAATTCTGCCGGTGAATCAACAGGGCATGGATCTCCAATTGCCTCACTCGTTCATGGCGGACCCGGTCATGCCGGCGGAGGCGAGGAATTAGGTGGTGCCCGAGCGGTTCTTCACAACATGCAGCGAATTGCGTTGCAGGGATCTCCGACTACGCTACGAAACATTGTGAAGCAGCACATCAAAGGAGCAGAAACGCAGGAATCTGAAAAACACCCTTTCCAAAAATATTTTGAAGAGCTGGAAATTGGGGAGGCCTTCACAACTGAAAAACGCACGGTCACAGGTCAGGACGTGGAAGAATTTGCAGAGTTAAGCGGAGATCATTTTTACGCCCACACTGATCCAGAAGCTGCAGCTCGTTCTTTGTTTGGGAAGATCGTCGCTCACGGTTATTTCGTTTTATCAGCTACGGCTGGATTATTTGTGCATCCGGAAGAAGGCCCGGTGATGCTGAATTATGGATTGGAAAATCTTCGATTCACCGCACCCGTTGCTCCTGGAGATACCATTCAAGCGAAGTTGATCCTGAAACGAAAGAATGTCCGCCAGCAGAAAAAAGATGATCCATTTCCCTTTGGAGTAGTTTACTGGGATGTGGAAGTCACCAATCAGGAGGATGTGCTTGTTGCTGAGTACACTATACTCACGTTAATGAAACGAAAACATAAATTGGATATTGATGAAGTTGAGCTTTAAAGAAATTTTGTAAGGTTTTCTGATTTCACTGCTCTTACTATTAAAGAATTCAGGAGTCTGAATTCAGAAATTAGAATAAAAGATTTGAATAATGAGAAAACCAGCAAAAACCTTTCGTGATTTAATTGTATGGCAAAAGGCCCCTAAATTTCTTTTGGAAACCTATAAATACACTAAAAAATTTCCAAAATATGAGCTTTATGGACTTAGCTCTCAATTCAGACGGGCAGCTGTTTCAATTCCTGCCAATATCGCCGAAGGATTTAAAAAAAGAAGCCCTAAAGACACCATGAGATTCCTAAATATTTCACATGGCTCATTGGAAGAATGAAGATATTATATCATACTAGCAAAAGACTTGAATTATGGAGACTCCCAAAACCTGAATAATTTAATAGAAGAAGTTAGTCGCTTGCTCGATGGTTATTATAAAGCCATTCTGAATTCAGAATCCTGAGTTCTGAATTCTTTTTTTGAACTTAAATATTAATTACCAAATACAAATGTCTGAACAAAACGGAGTTATAAACTTAACAACCCAAAACAATATTGGAACCATCGAGTTCTATCACCCTAAAGGCAATTCTTTACCAGGGAGATTGTTGCGAGAACTGGCTCAAACCATAACGGACGCCGGCAGCAATGATAATATCCGAGTCGTGGTAATCAAAAGTCGGGGTGACGGGGCTTTTTGTGCCGGGGCTTCTTTTGATGAACTAATTGCTATTGAAGATTATGACGCTGGAAAAGAATTTTTTATGGGTTTTGCGCTGGTATTGAACGCCATGCGAAAATGTCCAAAGCTTATCATAGTAAGGGTTCATGGTAAAACGGTTGGGGGAGGCGTTGGTATTGCAGCTGCTGGAGATTATACCTTTGGCGAAGAAAAGTCTTCCGTAAAACTTAGTGAGTTAGCTCTTGGCATTGGCCCGTTTGTTGTTGGGCCTGCGGTTGAAAGAAAGATAGGTACAAGTGCATTTTCTGCGCTCTCTGTAGACGCCTCGAGTTGGTATGACGCAGAATGGGCCCTAAATCATGGACTGTATAACCAGATTTTTGGTTCAACTTTTGACCTCGATCAAGCTATTCGGAATTTAGCTCGAGATTTAGCAAAAAGTAGTCCCGAAGCCATGAAAAACCTTAAAGCTGTTTTATGGAAAGGAACAGCAGACTGGGACCTATTACTTGAACAACGCGCTGAAATAAGCGGGCGACTTGTGTTATCGGATTTCACTAAAAACTTTATTAAAAAGTTTAAGGAAAAATGATCATTGTTCCTTAGGAATGGTGATCATGAATGTGGTTCCTTCTTCACTTAAAATCTTAATTTTCCCCTTTAATTGACTCGTCAGGGAATGAATCAAGGTAATTCCAAGCGATGATCTTTTTTGGCGGATTATATCTTCAGAAACCCCTAACCCATCATCTTTCACCATCAAACGGTATTTGTTACCTACATATGGGCGAAAAGTTACCCAAATATTTCCTTTGCTCATTCCTTTAAAAGCATGCTCGTAGCAGTTACTTATCAATTCATTCAAAATAAGACCACAAGGTATTGCTGTATTTACACTCAGTGATTCAGACCTTATATCTAAATGTAAGTTAATTTCCTTGCCTTCACCTTTTATTGATGATGAAATACGTTCGATCAGATCTTCTGAAAATCCCTTGAAATCTATATTTGTAAGAGCATCATTTTGATACAATTTTTCATGAATCGATGACATGGTTTGAATACGAAGCTTACTATTTTCAATGGCGGACTTAGCTTGCTCATCCTTTATTTTATATCCCTGTAACTCCAATAGCCCTGAAATGATGGCCATATTATTTTTTACCCGGTGATGAATTTCTTTGAGAAGCAGCTCTTTTTCATCAAGGGCACTACGTAATTCGACCGTTCTTTTTGCAACCATATCCCCTAATTTCTTCTTTTCAAAATACAATAGTATTACCCTGATCGTGAAATATAGCAACCCAATGGTCAGTGTAATCGCGAGAAGAATGAACCATATGGTACTCCAGAATGGTTTTTCAATTTTCAGTGCAGCCAAATGAATAGGTTCCCCCCAATCAGACTGAATGCTCTTGGTTTTAACTTCCAGCTGATAACTTCCGGGATTCAGATTGGTATAGTTTATATCAGATAAACCAAATTTTTCATTCCACTCACTTTCAAAACCCAGTAAACGATATTTAAAAAATACACGCTGAGGATTCTCGAAGTACAATGAACCGATCTTAAAGGTTAAATTATTTTTGTTATAATTTAATTTTGCCGATTTAAATGACTCAATATCCTGTAGTTCACCGTTCACTCTTAATTCTTGAATAATTGGTGTAGGTGCTTTTTGTGTCTCTGGCATCTTGTTTCCCTCATATTTAATGAGACCATTGGTAAATGAACCAAACCAAAAATTTCCTTCATTATCCCTATGTGATGCAAGGTAATTCAACTCAAGGCCTTTTCCATATTCTTGAAGAGGAAAAAACAACCCATTTATGAAATTTACACTATCCTCTGGCAATGAACTTCTGTAATGGAAATGAAGCCCTCCACTGGTACCCTGCCAAATATTGCCCACTTCATCGAATTCCAGAAATTGAGTTTCGCGTAAATAGGGGTCAACAAGTTCATAGTTAATTACTCCCTCAAGTATATTTTCTTCTGCAAACATTAGTTTTGAAAACCCACTGTTGGTCCCAACCCAAATAGTACTATCTGGAGATTGAGTGATAAAATGCATACCTGTTCCCTTGATGCCGTCAGCAAATGAATATGAGCGAATGGAGTCTCCAACCACTTTATTGATACCCTCATCACTAACGGCCCAAATATTGCCTGAAAAATCTTTATATAGCGACCAAATTAATTCATCAACTAATCCACTTTCCTTTAAATAGGTTGTGTACTCTCCATTTTTATACAGCAACAACCCTGTTTCTGTCGCTATCCAAATCCCATTGCCATCAACCAATATATCCTGAACTGCCCAATTTCGAAGGCCAATTATTTGGTCGAAATCTGAAAACCCCTTTCCATCAAATTCTACCAATTGTGAGTTATTATTCAGGATCAGAAGATTCCCATTCGGCAGTGATTCTATATCCCAAACTTCCTGATAGTCAACAATATTTTCAGGGATTGAAAAATGCTCTGAATTGCCTTCCTCCCTGAATTTGGTAATCCCAAACTCAGTTCCCAACCATAGATTTCCATCATGTTCTATGATCGAATTCACTGATTCCCCATACACAAATTCTGGTTCATTAAAGATCCGTAATCTTCTGTCTCGCAGTATATTCACCCCATTCTCATTTGTTGCTACCCAAACCCGTCCCTCTTTATCTTCAAAAAGTGAGTAAATATAATTTGAGCTCAAACCATTGCTTTTGTTTATATGAATATATTCACCATCCTCATATAAATAGACCCCATTTCTTTCCGTTGCAATCCAGACTGTTCCTTTTTGGTCAACCAATACAAAGAAAACATACCCTAATTCATCTCCATTAATTGACCGGATAGTTTCCCAGTTGGTTCCATTATAAAAAGCAACACCGTTACTGGTTGAAGCCCAAATATTGCCGAATTTGTCTTCTGCAAAATTATATACTGATAAACCACTCAAGCCTTTTTTTGTTGAGATTGACCGGATAGAATCTTCTTTCAAAATTGCGACACCAGACCACATGCCTATCCAAGTTTCTTCTGTTGTATGATGGTATAAATTCCAAGTATAATTTGATGGTAACCCCTCATCAACGGTGATCTGAGCAAGCTTATCACCATCCCATATAAAAATACCTTGTCCGTAAGTTGAAAACCATATACGACCATCTTTCGATTCAGAAATATCTACCACTGTAAGTGAATCCAAAGCAGATAATTCCCGCAGATATTTCATACTGTCTTTTTGAAATATCCCTACACCCGCTGCCTCCATAGAAACCCAGAGTTGGTTCCTGGAGTCCCAAAAGAGGTTAGAAATCAGGTTATTTCGCAAACCATTCTTGGTATTGAAAACCTGGTTTTCTGTACCATTAAGTTTCACTAAACCCTCATAGGTTGAAAGCCAGATCAACCCATCTCTATCTTGAACTATATCAACAATTTGGCCGGCTGGCAACCCTTCATTTGTAGATATTTTTTTAATATCGAAGGTTTGGGCCGATCCGGCTCCCCACCATAAGAGGGAAAAATATGCTAATAATAGAATTTTTTTATTCACACTAAGACTCTGCTAATTTCATGGGGTCTAAAATGATAAATTAATTTCCTTTTTAAAATTAATAGTTCTTTAGTAATAGCCTGAAAAAAATATGGTAGTTAACACAATTAATTTTAAGTATCAGTATACTCAATGCACTTATTTCAATAACCAACCAACTTATTATGCGCTCTTTCCTACTCTTTATGATCTCCATGATACTCAGTTTTCCTTCACTTGCTCAGGATGAAGAATGGGAGGTCACCGATCCCTCCATTATGGGTGAATATTCGGAAGTCACCGTTACCACCGATGAAGGCACCTGGATGAACTTGGATGTAAGTCCTGATGGCGAACACATCGTTTTCGATCTATTGGGGGATATTTTTCTGATGCCGATCGAAGGTGGTGAGGCAGAGCTTTTGCGTGGCGGACATGCCTATGAAATTCAGCCTCGGTTCAGCCCGGATGGATCCCGAATCCTGTTTACAAGCGATGCAGGGGGAGGCGATAACATCTGGATGATGGATACCGACGGTGAAAATGCCAAACAGATCACCGACGAAAGTTTCCGTTTGCTAAATAATGCCGTTTGGACTCCCGATGGAAAGTACATCATCGCCAAAAAACATTTTTCTTCGACTCGTTCTTTAGGGGCCGGCGAGATCTGGATTTATCACAAATCGGGCGGAGCGGGTGTTCAGTTGGTCGAAAAAGCGAATGAGCAGCAGGATATTGGCGAACCGTGGGTTTCTCCGGATGGGCGATATGTTTATTACAGTCAGGCCGTGTACCCCGGCGGATATTTTCAGTACAACAAAGATCCAAATAGTCAAATTTATGCCATTAAAAGGTACGATCGTGAAGATGGGGATATCGAAACGGTGACCGGTGGAAACGGCGGTGCAATCCGGCCACAGATCTCACCCGATGGAGAAAAACTGGCTTTTGTACGAAGGGTTCGCACGAAATCTGTTCTTTTCTTACGAGATTTGGATACCGGAAGAGAATGGCCGGTGTATCAAAATCTCAGTAAAGACATGCAGGAAGCCTGGGCGATCTTCGGTCCTAATGCCAACTTCAACTGGATGCCTGATAATCGCCACATTGTTATTTGGGCGAATGGTAAGATCAATAAGATCGATACCGAAAACCGTGAATCCGAGATCATTCCTTTTGAAGCCCAAGCCACCCACAATCTTGTGGAAACCGTTCATTTTCAGCAGGATGTGGCTCCTGACAAATTTCGCTCCAAGGCAGCCCGACACCTTACCACTTCTCCCGATGGAGATCGCGTGGTCTGGAATGCGGCTGGATATCTTTGGTCAAAAGAACTCCCTAACGGAACGCCCAAGCGCTTGACGGAAGGTTCTGATTTTGAATTTGAACCTGCTTTCTCTCCTGATGGTCAAAAACTGGCCTACGTTTCCTGGAGTGATGTGGATATGGGCGCCATCAACATAGTAGAATTTAATAGAAGGGGAAATGCCGGTTCACCCCAAAAAATTTCTACTGAGAAAGGCATTTATCGTGAGCCGTCATTTTCTGCTGATGGGAATACTATCGTGTTCAGAAAAGAAGATGGAAACGGTCAGCAGGGTTTTGTGCACACGCTGAATCCGGGCATTTACACCATTCCCGCCACGGGAGGTGAAGCAACTATGATCACCGATGAAGGTGCTTTTCCGCAATTTGGTCCTGGTGGAGAACGCATTTATTACCAAACCGGCGGCTATATTTTTGGAGCTATAGAAAAAGCATACAAGAGCGTGAATCTTCGGGGAGAAGATGAGATCACGCATTTTACTTCCAGCTATGGACATGAGTTTTCACCCAGTCCCGATGGCAAGTGGATGGCATTCTCAAACCTGCACAAAGTGTATTTAGCTCCCATCCCAAAAACAGGAAAAACCATTGAGCTGAATCCAAATACCAAAGCCCTTCCCGTAAAACAAATTTCGGAGGAAGCAGGATATCATATGCATTGGTCCAATGACAGCGAGAAGATCCACTGGACGCTCGGCGAAGAATATTTCACGATCGATCTAAAGGAGACTTTCGAATTTGTAGAGGGTGCACCGGAAGAACTACCTGAACCTCCAACCGAAGGAATCAATCTTGGCCTCGATCTTGAAACGTATGTTCCCGAAGGAATAGTGGCCTTCATAAATGCCAGAATCATCACCGTAAATGATGACAATGAAGTGATTGAAAACGGAACGGTGGTGGTCGAAGGGAATCGTATTGTATCAGTTGGAACCAATGTGGAAGTGCCTTCTAACGCAAAAGTGATCGACGCATCCGATAAAACCATTATGCCTGGTATTGTAGATGTTCATGCTCATGCCGGGAATTTCCGGTTGGGAATCAGTCCGCAACAACAGTGGGAATATTTTGCAAATCTGGCATACGGCGTAACTACTATACACGACCCATCTTCCAATTCGGAAATGATCTTCTCACATTCAGAAGCAGTAAAAGCTGGACACATGGTTGGACCTCGTGTATTTTCAACCGGAGTGATCTTGTATGGTGCGGATGGCTCCATCAAAGCAGAGATCAACAACTACGAGGATGCTCTTTTTGCCTTGGAAAGAACCAAAGCCTGGGGTGCTTTTTCAGTAAAGAGTTACAATCAACCCAGAAGAAATCAGCGGCAGCAAGTTATCAAGGCAGCCAAAGAGCTGGAGATGATGGTGATGCCGGAAGGTGGTTCCACGTTCACGCACAACATGAGTATGATCCTTGACGGACATACCGGAATTGAACACAACATTCCAGTTGCTCCGCTTTACAAGGATGTGGTTGAACTTTGGGCTGCCAGTGATGTGGGCTACACACCAACCCATGTGGTAAATTACGGAAGTAAGAGCGGAGAGTATTACTGGTATCAAAAAACGAATGTGTGGGAGAATGAGCGATTGCTTCATTTTACTCCTCGAAGTGTGATCGATCCGCGTTCCCGTCACCGTGAAATGATACCGGATGAGGAGTACGAAAACGGACACATCCTCACGGCAGAATCAGATAAATTACTGGCCGATGCAGGCGTGAAAGTAAATCTTGGCGGTCATGGTCAGCTGCAGGGACTGGGTGCTCACTGGGAACTCTGGATGTTTGAACAAGGTGGAATGAGTAATATGGAAGCTCTGCGCGTAGCTACCATCAACGGTGCGTATTATCTTGGCATGGATCATGAGCTGGGTTCAATCGAAGAAGGGAAACTGGCAGATCTGGTGATTTTGGATAAAAACCCATTAGACAATATCCGAAATACCAATTCTGTGACTCACACCATGGTGAACGGCCGTTTATTTGATGCCGCTACCATGAATGAAGTTGGCAATCAACAAATAGAACGCCTTCCATTCTGGTGGGAGCGAGACAGCTACGGAGATGAATTCGACTGGCACGCCATCACCATTGCCCCGGCAGGATTGCAGTGTACCTGTTTTGGTGCACACTGATTTTTTGACATCACATTGATTTATTAATTCCTAACTGGTTCAAGCAGACGCTTGAACCAGTTTTTTGTGCCTTATTCAGACTGTCCTCCCCGCAAGTAACACAGAGTTCTCGCCCTTGGTAAATATTAAAACTAAAGTTTCGAGTTTATACATTAGCAAGAATTTATCTCTCTTTGGAGAGAGACCGATTTCAGCTTTGCTGCAAATCAGAGAGAGGAAAGTGTTTTACAACGCTTATATTTTCATCAACCAACTTCATTCAAATTCTATGAACTCTGACCAAATCATAAAAGAACTCAAAGCACTTGCCGATCCTAAGAAAGCTCAGCACTCCAAACGCTTTTTTAAATCAGGTTCGGGAGAATATGGAGAAGGCGATAAATTCCTGGGTATCAAAGTTCCGGAGCAACGTAAGGTAGCCAAAAAACATCGGGAACTTTCAGCAGATGAAATTCAGAAATTACTTCAAAGTGAATATCACGAAATTCGGCTGACTGCGTTGTTTTTGATGGTTTACAAAGTAGAAAAAGGCGGTCAGCAGGAACTCGATGAAATGACGGATCTATTTCTCAAAAACCTGGAAGCGGTTAATAGCTGGGACCTGGTGGATAGTTCGGCTCACCAAATTTTGGGAAGATATCTTGAAGATACGGACAAGGATCTGCTCTTTGATTTAGCCCGGTCTAATGATCTGTGGAAGAAGCGAATTGCCATGATCAGCTGCTATCATTTCATCAAACAAAATGACTTTAATGATGCCTTGGCAATTGCTGAAATATTGGTACATGATGAACACGATCTCATCCAAAAAGCCGTTGGCTGGATGCTTCGTGAGATTGGGAACCGGGATTTGGCTACCGAAGAATCATTCCTGAAAAAGCACTATCAGAATATGCCTCGAACCATGTTGCGATATGCTATTGAAAAATTTGAGGATCCGTTAAGCTTGAAGTATTTGCATGGGGAGGTTTAATTCCATCCTCCTGACTGTCCTCCCCGCAAGTAATGAACAAGTTCATTCTTGCTGTCCCTCTAAAGGGACACAGGTTCTGGCCAAAGTTTAGGTAGTTTTCAAAAGACAAAATCTACGCATCGGCAAAAACCTATCTTTCTTTGGAGAGAGACAGAATTTAGCTCCGATATAATTCAGAGAGAGGACCGTGTCGAAGTCAGTCAAATGTCATTCCAGCACCGTCCAAGCGGATGCCTGAACTAGTTTCTGAATTTAATCTTTCAGCCCGCAAATCTAAAACCGCAGCGTAAATGTTGACCCTTTGCCCTTATCTGAATTCAGGATCAAACTTCCGCCATGTAAGCGCATGATCTGTCTGGATAAACTCAAGCCGATTCCTGAGCCTTTCGTTTTCCCATTTCCTCCTACTGTATAAAACGGAATGAAGATCTTTTCTTTCATTGCTTTCTTCACACCGGGACCATTATCCTGAATATGAATGACCGTCCGGCCAGATTCATCAATTTCACCCGTCAGGATTACATTACCCTCTTTTTGTCCCTGCAGTACGCGAATGGCGTTTTTTGTTAAGTTAATAAGAACCTGCTCCACCAAATGAGGATCGGCAGTAAGTTCTAAGCTTTCTGGCTCGCAACTATATTGTATCTCGACTCCAACTTCTTCAGCCTGCGTTTTCATCAGACTCACTGTTCGTTTAAGAGCTTCCATGACGCTGAATTGTTCAAAACTCGGCTCCGGGATCTGTGTAAAATCACGATATGAATTTACAAATCGCATCAAACCCTGACTTCGATTGCTAATGGTATTTAACGCTTCCGTCACATCCTGAATAGTTTCCGTATTCAGCTTTACATTATCTTTTTCAGGATCAAGGTGTTCTTCCAGTAGCATCTTTACCGTTCCCGATAAAGAAGATATTGGAGTAATAGAGTTCATGATCTCATGCGCCAGCACCTGTGTTAAATTTTGCCAAGCTTCCATCTCTTTTTCTTCCAGTTCCGTGTGGATGTTTTGGAATGAAATGAGCTTATAGGCTTCATCCCGCATCCTGAATTCCGTGGCATACATGGCGAGCTGCAACGTTTCATTTTGAACCGTAATGCGGATCAGACTTCGGGTTCCTCCTTTCTGCTTTTTTACAGATTCGTATAGCTTTTCAGAAACAGATTTCAAAGATTCGACCGTCCTGATCGTAGCCACTTTAAACAATCTTTTTGCTGCTGTGTTCAGCAGTACCACCTCACCTTTTCCATTCACACACATCAACCCAATGCCAATATGTTGTACCACTGTTTCCAGGTATCTGATGCTTTCTTCTTTCTCACTTCGCTCTTCCTTGAACCGATCGATCACCTCGCTGAAAGATGCATTCAGCTCATCAAAATTACTGCCCAATCCATGATCTCGAAATGAACCGGTAAAATCGGAATAGCGAATGGCATCTAAGAATCTTGTCAACAGTACATTGGTCCGCTCCAGATAATGGATCAGGGAAATCATCTGTCCGAGAATGATCACCCCAAGTATACTCATACTCACATAATAAGTGGTCTCAAGGATCAGATACATTAATACCAGCAACGAAAGCGCCAGCAGCACTACGCGAACAATAATTCCGAACCGAAAGGATTTGAAGAAGGTCATGTTTGGGTTCTCAGCTTTCAGCTATCAGCCTTCAGCTGGTTATTTTTAAAGTTAAATGTCTTTCCTGTAATGCACACCATTGAAAGCTGACGGCAGATTGCTGATAGCTTCCCTACCTACAATCCATACTTCTCCAGCCTTCTGTACAGTGAAGCTCTTGTCAGTCCCAACTCCTCTGCCGCATGAGAGATATTCCCTTCGTGCTTCTCCATGGCCTTTCGAATTACCGTTTTCTCCACTTCCTCCAAATTCAATCCTGCTACAGGGAGTTGGTCACTGTTTTCAGATCTTGACATCAATAGAAAATCACCTTTCTGCAGTTTATCTTCATCGGTCATGATCACTGCTCTTTCCACCGCATGCTCCAGTTCACGAATATTACCCGGCCAGTGGTAGTTTTTTAAATGCTCCAGCGCCTGATTAGTGATTCCATGAACCTGTTTTTTATATTTAGTACGATATTTTTTTAGAAAATGCTCAACCAGTAACGGAACATCTTCAACCCTTTCACGAAGTGGGGGCAATTTAATTTCAATGGTGTTGATTCGGTATAACAGATCCTGCCGGAAATCTTGATTTTTTACCATTTCATTGATATTCTCGTTCGTCGCACATATTAAACGAATATCAATTTTCGTCGTTTTATTGGAACCGATCTTTCTTATCTCATGCGTTTGAATGGCCGAAAGTAATTTAGGCTGAAGCTGCAGTGGAATATTACCGATCTCATCCAGGAAAAGGGTCCCGCCATTGGCGATTTCAAACCGACCGGCCCGCGATTCTTTGGCATCGGTGAACGCTCCTTTTTCATGTCCAAAAAGTTCGCTTTCAAATAAACTTTCTGGCAGTGCACCCATATCTACTGAAATAAATGCGTTTTCACTTCGATTAGAACGTCGGTGAAGTGCTCGAGCCACTAACTCCTTCCCGGTTCCATTTTCTCCTGTGATGAGCACGTTTGCATCGGTCTTGGCTACTTTCTCGATGGTCTGAAATACCTGCTCCATCACCCGGCTTTCCCCAATAATATTTTGATAGGGTTGTTCCATATCCGCTTTAAGGGCGGCGTTTTGAGTTTTCAAGCGCTGAGAATCACGTTTACTTTGGCTGAGATTCATGGCCGAAGTTACCGTAGCCAACAACTTTTCGTTTTGCCAGGGTTTTAGCACAAAATCAGACGCCCCCATTTTTACGGCTTGAACCGCTTTCTCTACATCGCCATAGGCTGTGATCAACACTACCGCCATTGCCGGGTCAATTTCCAGGATCTTTTCTAGCCAGGTAAAGCCCTCTTCCCCGCTGCTTACATCTTCCGTAAAATTCATGTCCAACAGAATGGCATCGTAATCATACTCCTTCATCAGCGAAGGAACCAGCTTGGGGTTGGTTTCTACATCCACTTTTTCCACGTGCTGTTTCAAATAAAGACGCGCCGCATTCAACACATCCGTATCGTCATCAACTACTAAAATTCGCCCGGTTTTTTTCATGATTTCCGCCATGCACTAAGCGCTCTTCGCATGGCTCCTACAAAGTTTTTTGAAAGTTGGTGATTTTTCTACTTAAATGATCTAATCGATCCAGGAGATCTTTTTTCTTCTCTTTTTCAATAATTCCCCTTCTTTGAAGAACTATAGTAATGTTTGCGTTTTCAAAAGTTGAACTTCTGGCAAAATCTAAATAGCGATAAAAAGTTTTCTTATAACCAGAGCCAGATCCCTCAGATATATTATTCGACATACTCAACCCAGATCCTCTAAGTTGATCCGCGAACCTATAGAGCTTCATTCTTTCTAATTCATCTGCTATTTCGAATAATTCTTCAGCTATCTCGATAGCCATTTGCCATATCTCTAAATCCTGAAATCTAAATTTTGCCATTTTCTTCACCCTCGAAATTTAATTAAAATTAAACGCATAGCGCCGTACTCCCTGCGCTAAACGCTATGCGAATTTCATACCATTTGTAACAATAACTTGATATATCACTCTTTTTATTAACGTTGGTTCGGAAAACTGTCCGATATCGAACACGAGGTGTTGGAATGTGAACATTTATTGGGAAAGAATCATCCTTATTTCACTTTTAGAATCGGTTGGCTTAGTTTGGCACGCATCTTGAGATAACTACGAATAGCTGTTAGATCAAACCGGTGCTATCACTCATTGAATTAATACGTATATAAAATTTAAGTTTTACCCTTATGGGAATGGATCGAAAAATTGAAAAGAAAACATGGACTCTTAAACGTATCCTTACGATCGCTGCAATTGTGGCTTTTGTTGGGCTTAGTATTTATGCTTTCTGGTTCATGGATGTCCGTTCTACGTTGAATGTAGACCGAGAAAAGATCACGATCTCAGAAGTTAGAGAAGATACTTTTCAAGAATTCATTCAGGTTACAGGTACGGTTCAGCCCATACAAACCATTTATTTGGATGCCATTGAAGGTGGGGTGATCCAAAATGTGTTTTTGGAATCCGGGACAATGGTTGAGCAAGGTGATACCATACTCACACTCACTAACTCAGGGCTACAGCTTCAGGTGATGCAACAAACGAATGGGCTTTATGATCAGATCAATAATACCCGAAACTCACGCTTGGCACTCGAGCAAAACACACTGAGCCTGCAAGAGCAACTGGCCAATGCGCGTTCTCAAATGGAGATATTACGAGGACAATACGAACGACAGAAAAAATTAATTGAACGGGACCTCATCTCGGAAGAAGAGTTTCAAACCACCAAAGAAAATTATGAATTCCAGAAGGAGCGATATGAATTGACGTATGAATCGTACGTGAAAGATTCGGTTCAAACCATACGGCAGATGCAGCAGCTGAATGAGTCGGAACAGCGAATGTACCAAAACCTGGAAGCTGTGCAGCAGATACTTGACAACCTAACAGTGAGAGCACCCATAGCGGGACAGCTGAGTACCATCGAGCTCAATCAGGGGCAATCAATTTCGTCTGGAGAGCGCATCGGTCAGGTAGATATTTTAGATAATTATAAGGTGCGGGTAGCGATTGATGAGTATCACCTTTCGCGAATTACGCAAGGCCTTCGCGGTTCTTTTAATTTTGACGGGCAAACCCACGAGCTTGAGATCACCAAGATTTACCCTGTGATCAATAACGGACAGTTTGAGGTAGATATGGAATTTGTAGATGAAGCGCCGGATAATTTGCGACGCGGACAAACGGTGAGAATTCGGCTTCAGTTAGGTGAATCTGCCAGCGCGGTTCAAATTCCCCGCGGCGGGTTTTATCAAACTACCGGTGGCAACTGGGTATTTGTAGTGAATGAAGAAGACGATCGCGCTTACCGCAGAGACATCCGCTTGGGCCGACAGAATCCCGAATATTTTGAAGTCCAGTTTGGGCTCGAACCTGGCGATAAAGTTATAACATCGAGTTATGATACTTTTGGAGATAACGAGGTCTTAGTGCTTGAATAATTCGCATAGCGCAAAGGGCAAAGCGCCATTTACGCTATGCCCTTTGCGCCTTGCGCTATACGATAAACCAAATCAAAAAATCATGATTCAAACAAAAAATCTAAAGAAAGTTTATACGACTGAGGAAGTGGAAACCACGGCCTTGAGCAACGTGAATCTCGAAATTAATGAAGGTGAATTTGTAGCTATTATGGGTCCTTCGGGATGTGGAAAATCAACCCTGCTGAACATTATGGGACTACTCGACAATCCTACTGAAGGTGAATACAGTTTTCTGGGACATGAAATCTCGGATCATTCAGAACGAGAAAGAGCGCAGCTTAGAAAGGGAAATATTGGCTTCATTTTTCAAAGCTTTAATCTTATTGATGAATTAACGGTTTTCGAAAATGTAGAATTACCTTTGCTTTATTTAGGAATCGATTCTGACGACCGAAAAGAGAAAGTGGAAACAGCGCTCGAACGAATGGGAATGATGCACCGCCGTAATCATTTTCCACAACAACTCTCCGGGGGACAGCAACAACGCGTTGCCATAGCCCGGGCCGTTGTTGCCG
>JAVLBT010000026.1:0-26115 GCA_031580945.1 Gracilimonas sp. | reverse complement strand
TGAGATCCAGGCTGCTCATCCAGCTCACAAATAAGATATGGGTACTTTCCTCCCTGCAGTAGAATCCATCTGGATCGTCATAGTAATCTCTGAGATAATTGCGCAGAATCTCGGTTTTTTCAGCAGCTACTTCCCATTTATTATCTACTTCTCGGGCACATACATCGAAATATTCGATTTGTCCCTCACGGGCTACATCGGGCCAGGCTTGGTGGGAGTGACCAGTAAATAGAAGTCGGTTCGCTACGTTAAAATGAGAATAATGTGGAGCTAAATTTTTGGCTAATTGATCGATATCTGACATGAACTAAAGATTCTTGATTCGGTTTCGGTTAGGAAAATAAACTTACTTGAACTATTAGACTATCTGAATCATCTTCATGATAAGAATCGTTCATTGCTCTGTTTCAGTAGCTGTATTACCGGATAAATATTTTATTAACCCAAAAGCCAGTATCAAAATGATACACATGTAGCCTATTGCAGACAATGTGTATGCGGTTGGAGTCAAGTCAATATTCTCAGCATAATCATCTAAAAAGATAAAGCTTGCGAAGGCAGCGATAGCAAAAAGAGTGAATGCAATTACCCCTTTGATGGAAAGCTTCTGAGATTCCATTTCTTCTTCATATTCCTCAAAAGTAGTTACTTTGAGAATCCAATATCGTGCTCTTACCCAATCCATAATCACAAAAAGAATAGCGAATACCACAAGTATTGCTGGTATCATGAACCAAGGCTCGTCAGTCCCGAGCATACTTTCGAGGTAATAAAAAGCACCCCATATGGTTCCAAACATTGCGACTATAAAAAGTGAATAAACAATCCAAAATGGACGTTCAAATTTGGGCATTCCTGCTTCATTTTTTTCCTGTGTTAGTAAAGCATCGCAATGTTTACATCTGAAAAGTCCTTGAAAAGCACGTTTAATTCCTACACCCTCAAAAAAAGTGTTCCCATAAAGCCGACTGGTTTTTTACCACAATTTGGACAATTCATAACTTACCCCGTTTGGTTTGTCATTCTGATTATGTAATTAGCAGGTCTATTAAAATCATCATTTTTAAAAAAATCAATGGTCTTAAAAAAATTTCATCAAAACCGAGCCCGGATTGCCCAAAGATCTGGAAATATGGGATGGTTAAGAGTTTTATGAAGGTATTTTGCTCCATCTGATCCGCCGGTTCCTTTTTTCGTACCGATGGTTCGCTCCACCATTTTTACATGACGATACCTCCACTCCTGAAGTCCTTCGTCATAATCCACAAATAGTTCAGCAACCATGGCTGCTTCTGGGTCATTTTTCATGGCTTTTACCAAAACTTCCTGATCCTCTTCATTCGGTTCATGGATCAATCCCTTTTCATTTTCTCTTTGGGGGTGGAGATCGTAGCCACGGGTTCGCAGGTAGGCGCAAAAACTTTCCCAAAGGGTAGATTCTTCCATGCGTTCTTCCAGGATATCAATATGTTTGGGTTGATCTTTGTGGGCTTCTTTCATTAACGGAAAACGTAATCCGCAAACAATTTCCATTTCTCTGAATTGTAGCGATTGAAACCCGCTGGATTGACCCAAAAATTTGCGAAAGCTGTTAAATTCCAGAGGAGTCATCGTCTCCAGGATGTCGATTTGGGAAACCATGGTTTTAAGGATCGTCAAAATTCGCCGCATGGTTTTCATCGAACCCCATGTGTTTCCAAGCCCTAGGTCATTTCTCAGTTTCCCAAACTCATGAAGAATCTGTTTGAACCACAGCTCGTAAGTTTGATGAATAATAATAAAGAGCATTTCATCATGCTCAGCTGGATCCGATTTAAATTGTTGAAGTTCGGTGAGCTCATCAATTTTGAGATAGCTTGTGTAAGTAAGACTCATACTTCTACTATTTTAATTTTAGATCATAATAATAAGGATTAACACTTTTTCCCAAGCCGGTTTAAGTATATAATCTATTGAGGGAGCATGAGTTAGCCATTCCTAAAAAATGAAATTACGAGGTTCCATAAAATTCATTACTATACGTATATGAATATATTAATTGCGGATAGCGGAACTTCAAAAACTGATTGGGTGCTATTGGGAGAAGAATCTCCTCAATTCATCCGGACAGAGGGTTTGAATCCTCAACTTATTTCTGCAACTGATTTCCTAACCATTCTTACTCATGAATTGAAACCCAATTTACTTGGAAATGCAATACATAAGGTGTTTTTTTATAGTTCAGGATGTGACCATAGTCAAAAACAAGACGAAGTAGCTGCTTACTTCCGAGAAGTATTCGAATTCGCAAAGATATCAGTAAGTACAGATCTTGAAGCGGGTGGTGTGGCACTTTTTGGTGAAGGTGAGGGATTTGTTGGTGTTTTGGGATCAGGCTCTCATGCAGGAATTTTTAAAAAAGGACAGATGATTGAAAAAATACCTGTTCTGGAATATCCAAGAGGGAACGAAGGCAGTGGTTCAGATATTGGAAAACGTATAATGATGGAATATCTAAACGGGAATATGCCCAAAGAATTAAAAGAATTTCTGGAATCTAACATTCAGGTTTCACTTGAAGAGATATTCCTCAAAATACAAACTCCTAAAGAGGCTAAACTTTTTTTGAGTGAAGTATGTAAAGTGATGACCAGTAAATCCAACCACGCTTTTATGCAACATATTATATACGAAGGCTTTAATAATTTTTTAGTTCGGATCACGGAAGCGTTTCCAGAAAAGGTATCCGTTTTGGAGATCGGTTTTGTGGGTACGGTTGCTTCTGTATTTGAAGCAGAACTGCGTGCCTGTGCAAAGCAAAAAGGAATGGAAGTGTTTTCTATTGTTCGGAGTCCTATTGAACATATTGCCCTTCACTACAAACGCATATTAAAATGATTTGGTAACTCATTTAGTTCATGCATTTAAATTGAATGGATCTAATCAATTGTAACCCGAATGATCATGAAGGGACAAAATGTATTGCAGTTTTGATTTGATGAGTTATCACGTCTTTTAGTTTTATTTTGCCTTGCTTAATTACTTGTTAGTTTTGGCATCATTATAAATATCATGAAAACGATAAAAATTCATGCTCGATACCCATTCCCATATCTATCTGTCCAACTTTAATGAAGACCGTGAAGCTGTAAACCAACGAGCCGTAGAGGCCGGTGTTAAAGGTATTTTTATGCCAGCCATAGATTTTAAATCCATAGCCAAAATGGAAAAGCTGTCTCACCCTGAAATCTCATTCTATAAGATGGCTGGCGTACATCCTTGTGACGTAAAAGAAGAATTACCAGATAATTTTCAGGAAAAATTGTACGAATTTTGTTCCAGGGATGATTTTTATGGTGTTGGTGAAACCGGCCTCGATTATTATTGGAGTAACGAATTGGTGGAACAGCAGAAAAGGAGTTTCCATATTCATTGTAAAGTAGCAAAGGAAGTTCAAAAACCAATCATCATTCACAACAGAGAGAGCACAGACGATATGCTTTCGATCATAGAGGAAGAGCAGAATGGAAATTTAATCGGAATTTGGCATTGTTTTAACGGTTCTTTGGATGAAGGAAAAAAAGCTTTGGATCTGGGATTAAACCTTGGAATAGGTGGAGTTACCACTTTTAAAAATGCAGGAGTTGATAAAACCGTAGCTCAACTCCCAATAGAAAAAATGGTTTTGGAGACTGATGCTCCCTATCTATCACCAGTTCCAAAACGGGGAAAGCGGAACGAGCCTGCCTTTATGAAATTCACTGCTCAAAAACTGGCAAATATATTCGGTTTGAGCTTGGAAGAAATCGATTCCATGACCACAAATACGGCATCCCGTCTATTTGGAGTTACAGCGATTCGGTCCTCTTGAGACCAAAAACTCGAATTGCCAAAATTGCTGAAGAGGTCCGGAGAAAAAATTTAATTTTTGGGGAATTTCGGATTGGGCATGTATTTACCTTCCATAATGGTATTTATATATATCATGGTGCACGAAGATCTGCAGTAAATTTCTGGTTTGATTATCTGCTGAATTTATCCTCGCTCTTCAACGACTCTTTCATAGGCAGCTTTAACTTTTACCCCAGCAAGAGCTTCATTAACGTTAAATAAATGATCTCCTATTTTTTCAAGTCGGTTTAGATAATCAAGGAAGATAAACCCCACTTTATTGCTGTAGGCATTAGTCTCCAATTGATGATAGTGGAAATCAAGGAGTTCGTCACGATACGAATTGACCGCTTCTTCTATCTCCATAGCCTCATCAAGGTCTATAGTACCAGCATCTTTCTTAAGGTTTGAGCGCACTAATCGAATGTCTTCATGAATTAGGTCAAGAAGCTCTCTCAGACGAACCATAACCGGTTCCTGAAGTTCAATACCTTCAGATTGCATACGTTCATAGGTTTTAGACATCTGATAATAAATATCACCAACGCGTTCCAGGTCATTAATAATACTGTGCATTCCTCGAATTCGCCGGGTTGCTTCTTCAGTCAGGTTGAAGCTGGAGATCTTAGTCAAATATTCGGCTACTTCTAACTCTATGGTATCGGTGATCTCCTCTCGTTTTTTAAGTTTTTTTAAGAACTTACTCTGTTTATTAACAAGCAAGCCCTGCATACTGAAATGCATTTTCTCTATTAGTTTGGCAAATAGTTCAATTTCTTTATGTGCCTGAGAAATAGATAGTTCAGGGGATGCCATCATGCCGGAAGAAATATATTGCAGACGGTGCGTACGGTCTTCTCCTTCTTTCTCTTTTTGATACTTCTCTATTAACCGAACAAGGTGAGGAACAAAGCCGACCAACAAGAGAACATTTATGACATTAAAGGTCGTGTGAAATAGTGAAAGAGCCAGGGTGGCATTAGCTCTACCAATTTCATCAGTAGTATTGAAAATAGATCCGGCTTCAGGAGAAAAATATCCCATGATAGCGTCGATGCCAAGCAAAAAAGGTTGCATAAGAACGAGCATCCATAAGACCCCAAACACATTAAACACAAAATGAAAACGAGCGGCTCGTTTTGCATATACATTACCAACAACAGCTGCAATATTTGCGGTGACTGTTGTCCCGATATTTTCCCCTAAAACCATTGCTGCAGCAATTGGAAAATCGATCCAGCCCTGAAATAACATAACCAACGTTATAGCGGTAGCCGCAGAGGAGGATTGGGTTAATAAGGTTAATAGTGTACCCGCAAGTACAAATATTACAATCGATAAAAAACCAAATTCGGTAAACTGATCCAGAAACATGAACATTTCAGGATTATCCTGAATATTGGGAACACTATTTTTGATAAAGTCTAACCCAATAAAAAGAATACCGAAGCCAATCATTGCTTCTGACAGGTTTCGGAGGTTTTCCCGTTTCAAGAACATAAATGGAAAAAAGATCCCGATTAGCATGATCGCAATGGGTGTGATCTGCATTTTGAAACCAAAGATTGATACCATCCAAGCCGTTACGGTAGTTCCGATATTTGCACCCATAACAACTCCTGTTGATTCTACAAAAGTGATCAACCCGGCATTCACAAAACTGACTACCATTACCGTTGTAGTACTCGAAGATTGGGTGATGGTGGTTGCTGCAAAACCGGTAAATATGCCACGAAATCTTGTGGTTGTCATGCCTTTTAGTATACTACGAAGTCGGCTACCCGCAACTTTCTGTAGCCCATCACTAAAGACTTTCATCCCATAAATGAAGATCCCCAAGGCACCAATAAGTTGTAAAAAATCAAAGAAACTATAAGTCATGACCTGCTTTTATTTCAGTCTGTGTAAGGTGCAATTATTTTGATGTGCTGATCTTATAATAAGAGGTAAAGGTAAGAATCAAACAAGAGGTATATGTTAAGTAATGATTATTATCTAATCATACAGATCATAATAAATGCTAATCAGAATAAGCTCAATATTTACTTCATTAAAGCTGAGCTAAAAGCGGGTTATCTAAAGCTATATTCAAATTAGCTGGCTTTGATTCCCAATTTCTTTAGAACAGTAAACTGTTCAATAAATTTTTTCGGAATTGATAAAGAAGGATATTCAAATCGATAAGGGAAGTTATTCCGAATGTTTTGGAAGGTGTTCATTTTTTGGGGATCATGGAACGTATTTTCCAGGGCATTTTGGTAATCGAGTATGGGGTTGAGCTGCCTGATAATCTGCGTTAGATCGGTGGAGTTGTCTTTTAGATTTATTTTTTTCGAGTCCTGATACCTTTGCATTTTAGTATAATTTAGCCCAAAAAATGTTGCCATCTTTTCGCAAATGATTCGAGTTGCATTTACTTTCGCTTGTTCAGAATATCCTGCAATATGTGGTGTAGCGATGAACGCGTTTTTAGCAACATAAGAATTGAAATCTGGTTCATTTTCCCAAACGTCCAGAACATAATTTTGGATAGTACCTTTCACAAAGTGTTTCATCAAAGCCATTTCATCAATTACACCACCTCGCGCTGCGTTGATTATTAACTGATATCTATGCCGGGATAGTTTGTGCTCATTCAACCAATGGTAGGTGGAGTGAGGATTCTGTTTATGCAAGGGAACATGAAAGGTTAATATGTCACAATTTAATACCTCTTCCAGGGTTGCAGATTTGAAATCTGGATCCCTTTCTTCACGTGGTGGATCATATTGTATCGTATTTATATCAAACTTGGATAATAGATTGATCACAGCGGAACCGGTCTTACCAATTCCAATTACTCCAACAGTTCCAATAGATCTGCTTTGATGATACTTTACTTTCCAAAGCAATAAGGCGGTAATTACGTATTCGGCTACGGCTCTTGCATTGCAACCATTGGCATTCGCAAGTGTAATTCCTTGTGATTGCAGGTAATCATTATCAAGATGATCGGTTCCTGATGAACCGGTTGCAATAAATTGCAAAGATTTAGGAATGGAAGGAATTGTTTGTTCATTTATTTGAGTGACAGTTCGTACGAAAAGAGCATCATATCCTGTAAGATCAGGTAATCCGCAGGCAGGGTTGTACAAAGATAGCTTAACACTTGAAGGGACGAGTTCTTTTATCTTATAAAGATTATGATCAGCTAAAAGGTGTATCAAAAAGTGTAATTTGAGTGAGAAAAAAAGTGCTGTAAAGAGTATACTTGGAACATGGAATCAAAATATAATATAGTTTCGATTATACGCAAAAAACGAGATGGACAAACTCTGGATAAAGAGGAGATTCAACATCTCATCAATCAATATACTGCCGATGACCTCCCGGACTATCAGGTAAGTGCGTTTTTGATGGCCTGTTTTTTAAATGGAATGAATGATGAGGAATCAGCTGCTTTAACGGAGTCGATGCTTCATTCGGGAATCATAGTTGATCTTTCTCAGGTCAAAGGCACAAAGGTAGACAAGCATTCAACCGGTGGTGTTGGAGATAAACTTTCACTTATATTGGCCCCAATCGTTGCAGCAGCCGGAGTGCCGGTTCCTATGATATCAGGTCGTGGTTTAGGGCATACAGGTGGAACATTAGATAAGCTGGAATCTATCCCCGGTTTTAAAGTAGATATGGACATTGCCCGCTATAAAGAAATTATTGGAAAGCATGATTTGGTTTTGGCTGGCCAAACCGCAGAAATTGCCCCGGCTGATAAACGTTTGTATGCCCTTAGGGATGTGACTGCAACCGTTGAATCTATTCCATTGATTGCGGGTAGCATAATGAGCAAGAAATTAGCTGAAGGTATTGACGCTTTGGTTCTGGATGTTAAAGCAGGATCAGGTGCATTTATGAAGACAACGGAAGATGCCATCAGGCTTGGGGAAGCATTAGTTGGTATTGGCACTCAGTTCGAAAAAGAAACGATCGCATATGTAACAAACATGAATCAGCCGCTTGGTTATAAGATCGGAAACTGGTTGGAAGTGGAAGAATGTATTGAGGCCATGCAAGGAAATGGTCCAGAAGACATTATGGAGATCACTAATTTACTATCCGGAACGATGATCTATTTGGGAGGAAAAGCTGATTCTGTGAAACAGGGCATTGAGATCAGCCATCAGATGATTGAAAGTGGCGCAGCTTTCCAAAAATGGTTAGATATTGTAGAAGAACAAGGAGGAGATATTGGCCTTATCAAAAACCCTGAAAAATACCCGAAGGCCAGGTATGAGTTTGAGATAAAAGCCAGTAAAGATGGATTTCTTGCAGAAATGAATTCTTTTGAAATAGGAATGGCCTCTTTGGAACTGGGGGCGGGCCGACGGAAAAAAGAAGATGATATTGACCCTCAAGCTGGTATTGTTTTAAAGAAGAAAATTGGTGATAAAATTTCAAAAGGTGAAACAATGATGGTGGGTTATACGAACAAGCCATCAGCAATAGATACTGCGAGTGATCAATTATTTAATTCGGTAACTATTGCTAACACTAAACCCGAAGAAGTGCATTTAGTCAGTCATACCATTGACAAAAACGGCAGCAGGGCATTTGAGCTTTAGGTGCTTGAAATACACAAAGAATCGGTTAATTTAGTTTATGTATAAACAGGGCATTCAAAAATAAAGGAAAGTATTATGTTTCAACGATTTATCCGCGCAATAAAATCAATGTTCGGTGGCTTAGTAAGCTCAATGGAGGATCCTAAACTCATTCTTGAGCAAAATATTCGGGAATTAAATGACCAAATTCCTCAAATGAATGAAAATATCGCCACAGTAAAGGCGAACATGCTGATGCTCCAGAAAGAGCAAAAACGGAATGAAAAAAACATACAGGATCTTACCAATAAAGTTAAATCAGCTATACAGGCAGACCGTGATGATCTTGCAGAAGGCTATGCACTACAGCTGGAAAAAGCTAAAGAAAGCTATGCCCATACGCAGGAACAATTAGACTTCGCTGAAAAAGCATATGAGAAAGCCATCAAAGTGAAGAAAGTGTTCATGAAGGAGAAGGACAAGAAGATACAGCAGGCAAAAGAAGCTCTTAGAGCCAGTGAAAGATCTGAATGGCAGGCCAAAATAGCTGATACACTGGAGCAGTTTGAAGTGGGCGGTATTGACCAAACGCACGACGAGATGATTACCCGCCTCAATGAAAGAACGGCTAAAAATGAAGCCCGTATGGAAATTGCACTCGATAGTATTGATACCGAGACTATGGAAATTGAAGCAAACGCTGAAAAACTACGCGCTAAATCTTTGGTTGAGCAATTCAAGATGGATATGGGTGAGAAAAGCGGCTCCATCAATATTGATGAAGAAGAACCAGCAAAAGAGGATAGTTCCAAAACGGTTGGTAATAAAAATAAAGAAAAGAGCAGTTCTTAGGAGCCGGTTATGAGTAATGATGGTGAAAAAGAACGAGAACGGCTTAAAGAAGAGTACAAAGAGCACTATCGAAGAATAAAAGAAGCGAAGGAAAAGCTTAAAAGAGCGGAACAAAAAGGAAAGATTTCTCAGGCAGTTCAAAAAATGAATGCGGATAACTTGCTGGAAACTATGGATGAGTTTCTGGGCAAAGTCCGTGAAAAAGTAACGCATGTTGAAGCAAGACTTGATGTTGCTATGGATAACCTGGAAGATGACGAGACGGCCGCTGGCAGCAAAGTAAAGCAAGAGGAAATGGATGAAGAGCTTAAACGCGAAAAAGCAAAGCAAACACTGAAGCAGGTAAAGGCTGAGATGGGTATGTTGTACACCGAAATTGAAAAACATGCTGATGAAATCCATGCTGAAAAGACCATCGGGTCTAATAAAACATCTTCCAATAAACAAAATGCATCATCAGATTCTAAATCATGAGTGACGACCTGAACATCAATTATACCCGCGAAGCCTTTATGAACCCCATAAACCTGGGTGTTCTACTGGTTTCTACACTAACAGCCTTTTTTATGTCGGGCATGGGTGATATTTCCAGCTTATTACTAACAACTGTGTTTGGGCTTGAATTGATGTATTTAGGAATCGTACCCAAATTACCCCGATTTCGAAAAAAACTGGAACTGAAGAAGATCAAAGAGCGCCACGCTGCTAATAATGAAAAAGAATTGTTCCAATCGCTGGATAATAAATCGCAAAAACGGTTTTTAGTGTTAAAGCATCTTGCAAAACTGGTGCAGGAGAATTTCGAAAAATTACCTTACAGTTCTCAAGGTTTACTGGATAATATCGGGAAGAAAATTGATGAGCTACTCGGAAATTATCTTACATTACTAGATCTCATCAAGCGATATGAAGTTTACTTGAACACTTCCCTGGAAAGCAACCTTAAAGAGGAGGTTAAACGACAGATCGAAGAGATCAAGAATCTGGAATCAGAGAAACTAAAACGCACAAAAGCACGTCGCGTAGCAATTATGCAAAAGCGACTGAAAAAATTTAGCGTCGCAAAAGAAAAATACTTGGTATGTGAAACCCATCTGGAAACCATAGAAGATGCCGTCCGTTACATTTACGAACAGTCAATGACCATGAGTAATCCGGAAGAAATTGGTTTCCAGTTAGATAATTTATTAACTGAAGTAGAAGAAACTTCACAATTGATTGATGACTTAGATCAGGATATTTTACCGGAGTATGATACTGAATGGGAAAAGGACCTGGATTTTGATTCTATCCTGGACGAACTTTCAGATGATGTACAATCGGAAATCAAACCTGCAAATAAAGTCAAAAATTAGCTAATGAGTCAAAACTTTGAAACGCTGCTACTTTCAACCGATGAGAATGGAATCTGTACGATTACCATAAATCGTCCTGAAAAACTTAACGCACTTAATCATAAGTTGTTGGGTGAGCTGGATTCAGCGGCTGACAAGATCAAGGATGACCTTAAGATAAAAGCAGTTATCATTACAGGCGCAGGCGAAAAAGCGTTTGTAGCGGGAGCTGATATTAAAGAATTGAGTGTGTTAGATCCTGAAACTGGCAGACGGGTTTCTAAACGGGGACAGGACATATTTCAAAAAATTGAAGACCTAACGATTCCCGTGATCGCTGCTGTAAATGGATACGCTCTTGGTGGTGGATGCGAGCTGGCTTTGGCTTGTCATTTGAGAATTGCCTCAACAAATGCCTCACTTGGACTTCCAGAAGTTTCATTAGGCTTGATTCCCGGTTATGGAGGTACTCAACGTTTAACCAATGCAGTAGGTAAGGCTAAAGCAATGGAGTGCATTATGACGGGTAGGCAGATTCCAGCTGATGAGGCTTTTGAGATGGGGCTTTTGAATCAAATTGTAGAAGGAAATCCTGTTGAAGAAGCTAAAGCAATGTTACACAAAATCCTGAAACAAGGACCGGTAGCCATAAAAAATGCTATTCTTGCTGTTCAGCAGGCAGGTTCCGAACAGGGATTTGATACCGAGGCTAAATTATTTGGAGATTTGTGTGGCACCGCCGATTTTACAGAAGGTACTAACGCATTTCTTGAAAAAAGAAAACCTCGTTTCTCCGGTAAATAAGAATCAACTTAATTTGAATGAAAGACGAACCTCCTTCGGGTAGTTACACACATTATATACTTAGTAATAATAAAGGATTTAAATGGTAGAGCTGATCTTAATTTTGCTTACCGTATTGCTAAGTGGTTTTTTCTCTGGCTCTGAAATTGCATTTGTTACGGCCAATAAACTAAAACTGGAAGTAGCATCACGGAAGAATAATTTTTTATCGAATTCAATAGAGTTCTTTACCCGTAAACCAGAGACTTTTCTCACAACTACTTTAGTAGGTAATAATATTGTGAATGTGCTATATGCTACTTTCATGGCTATATTTTTGGTGGAACCAATACAAGATTATTCCCTTCTTTGGTTTGATTTCGTGCCATCTGAAATTCAAATTCTATTAATTCAAACCATCATTGCATCTGTAGTGATAATGCTTTTTGGTGAAATCTTACCCAAAGCAATTTTCAGGGCACTTGCAGATAACATGATCGGAATAATTTCTATACCACTTCGTATTTCCTATTATCTATTTCGCCCTTTGATCGAAATTGCAAAAGGTTCTTCAAATGTATTGATCCGCTTTTTAGTTAAAGATGCAGAGGTCGTAGAGCAGTATTATCGACGACAAGATGTTGAAATGATCTTTAAAGAACTGCGTGATAGTGGAGGCAGTGAAGATATTGATGAAGATGATTCTGAAATTTTACACAACGTGCTTGAGCTATCCAATAAACGGGTTAAGGACTCAATGATTCCAAGAATTGAGATCGAAGCGGTTGAAAAAGAAGCCCCTATAGAGCAAGTCAGGGATGTATTTATACAGTCCGGGCATTCAAAATTACCAGTCTACCGAAACTCGATTGATGATGTTATAGGTGTAGTTTTTGCTCACGATTTCTTTCACGACCCAAAATCATTGAACGAGATCATTCGTCCCGTGAAACTGGTGCCATCCAGTAAAAAATCAAAAGATTTGCTAACCGAATTCAGACATTCAAATATGTCGGTAGCCATTGTATTGGATGAGTACGGGGGTACTGCAGGCATGGTTACCATCGAAGATCTGCTGGAGGAAGTTGTGGGAGATATACAGGATGAATATGATGTGGAAGATGAGATCATGAAACGACTTTCTGAGAATACCTTTGTTGTAAGTGGTAATGTTGAGATCGAAGAGCTTCGTGAGAAGTTTGATGAGATTGAATTACCATTGGAACCATCTGAATACGATACGGTGGCAGGATATATCATCAATCATTTAGGGCGCATACCCAAGGTAAATGAAGAAGTAGTGGTTGGTTCTAAAAAGTTTATTATTAGTAAAGCAACACCAAGCCGCATCGAAACGGTAAAGCTTATCTTGATTGAGTAAGCTTACTTTCAATCATCAGTAGATTTATATTCAACATCAAAATCAATTAAAGAACCATGTTCGATCACTACCCAAAATGGTCCCGGGAATTTGCAAGAAAGTACCTGAGCCGTACGATCAATCAGTTCATCTTGCATGGAAATGTGCAAGATTTAGTACCACTGAAAGAAGAAGAAGGCACTAAATTCAATCGGTTAAAATCGTTTTTATCTGAAGAGTTTTTTGGTTCCCGGGATTATGTGATCTTTTATGATCGGGCATCTGGAATTTACTTTCGGGATAAAGAATCTCAGGCTGATTTTAACCAGGCTATAGCAGGCAGAGACAGTTTAGTGGGAACTGATTATGCGAATAAAATGCCAAAAGACCCTGTTCGTGTAATGTCGTTGCTGGAACAATATTTTCGTCTGCGACTTGACCAAAAGAAAAGCGTTGCTTTGATCATTGATTATGCGGAGACCATTGTGCCCATGAGTGATGCGGCTTCAACAGGAAATGAAGATCGCACTTCACTTGTATATCTCTCAAGATGGGCACATGACCCCATGTTTTTGGCATCGGATTTTACCACGGTACTCATCACCGAAAATCTTGCTGATCTAAATAAAACACTGGTTCAAAATCCATACACAACAGATATTAAGATCAACATTCCAGGGGAAACAGATCGACTGGAATTTATTAAATACGAGACTGAAAAGGATGATTGGGCATCATTATCCGAAGTTGAGCCTGAGATCATTGCACAGCAAACGGCGGGCCTTAATTTCGTCAATATCAGGAGTGTGCTTTCGCATGCCCGCGAAAATAAGGAGAAAATTACATTTGAAGGCTTATCAGATACAAAAAAAGAGCTAATTGAAGCTGAAGCTTATGGACTGCTTGAATTTGTGGAAACGAACTACACTCTTGAAAACGTAGCAGGCCATAAGAAAGTCAAAACACATTTGAGACAAGCTGTTCAGGCCTTGAAATCTGGACGGCAGGATGTGATGCCTATGGGATATTTAGTTTGTGGCCCGGTGGGTACTGGAAAGACATTTCTCGTAACCTGTTTCGCCAGTGAAGTTGGCATTCCTATGGTGAAATTGAAAAATTTCCGAAGTCAGTGGCAGGGTGTTACGGAAGGTAACCTGGAAAAGATCCTGACTTTACTTAAAGCAATGGCTCCTGTGGCAGTGATGATCGATGAAGCGGACGCATATCTTGGAGACCGGGATGCCAGTGGAGACAGCGGAGTTTCAAGTCGGGTTTTTTCACAGATCGCAACTTTTATGAGTGATACGGCAAATCGTGGACGTATTTTATGGTTTTTGATGACTGCAAGACCCGATCTTATGCCTATCGATCTAAAGCGACAGGGAAGGGCAGAGGAGCACTTAGCTTTATTTCCTCCTCATACGAGGGAAGAACGGATAGAATTATATCAGGCCATGGCAAAGAAAACGGGCCTGCAAATGACTGAGGATTATATTCCTGAGATGGTAAAAAATGAAGATAAGCGGCTTTCCGGCGCTGATATGGAAGCAGCACTCACCCGGGCAAAATTTAGGGCAGCAGCTGCGGGGCAGGTTAAAGTAAGTCCGGATATATTAGATGCAGCACTGGCTGATTTTCTTCCCCCAACCTATCCAGAGGAAGTGGAGTTACAAACCTTGAGTGCGGTAATTGAATGTACTTCAAAAGAACTGCTTCCGGAACAATATCGGGAAATGGATCGGGATGAAATTCTTTCTATGATCGAGGAGTTGAAATTTCGGATAGGGTAGGAATATCGAACAGTGAATATTCAATTATTAACTTTGAAGTTGAACAACCACTTTGTTTCAACATTGCCTTTCCCATGACATATTTTTTTAAGAGATGATCTTCAAAACTACGTATCGGTATATGAGACGATAAGTTAATTTATAGGCTTAAAAACCGATATTTGTATATATCTGCTTTAAAGCCTATAATTGTATATGATAAGTGTAATTACCGGAGATATCGTCAATTCCAGAAATACAGAAGCTGAAAGGTGGATGCAGCTACTGAAAGAGGCTTTGAATGAGATCGGTTCATCCCCGAAAAGCTGGGAAATATACCGCGGAGATAGTTTTCAGGCTGAAATTTCTGATCCATCAGACGCTTTGCAACATGCTATACATATCAAGGCGGCTATAAAGCAGGTGAAAGGATTAGATGTGAGAATCAGTATTGGAATAGGGGAGAGGGTTTTGGATGCGCCAACCATAAGCGAATCGAATGGAGATGCATTTGTTCGTTCTGGGGAGGCTTATGAGCATCTATCAAAGATTAAACAAAATATGATAGTAAATAGTGGGGATACCAACTTTGATGAGGAAGTAAATCTGTATCTAAGATTGTTATTGATTGCGATGGATAACTGGACTCCAAAATCAGCTGAGTATGTCAGGTTGAGTTTCAAGGAAAATTTAAAACAGGAAGAGATTGCAAAAAAACTGGGAATCTCTCAGTCGTCAGTAAGTGAACGACATAAGCGGGCTTATCTGGATGAGGTCCGTTCCGTAGAAGAGCGGTATAGAAATCGTGTCAAAGAATGGGGAAAGTAGTATGATTATACTCATTAAATTGATATTGGCTCATCTTATCGGTGATTTTGGCCTTCAGTTTAAATCCTGGGTAGATCATAAAAGAACATATAAATTTCGGTCCAAGTATCTGTACCTTCACGTAGCAATACATGCGGTTGCCACGTTGTTGCTTTTATGGCCGGAAATTATGGTTGAGCTGTCTTATCTATATATTCCTATTATTATTTTTCTAACCCACTTTGCCATTGATGCCATCAAGCTATCGGTGAGAAGAACGAACTCTTCGGTTAATATTGACAATAATATCTTACACGAGCAGATTCTGTTTTTTGCTGATCAGTTTCTGCATCTGATGGTGATACTCGGTGTCTGGTTTTGGGTTGATGAAGAAGCTATTACACTATTTTCAAGTCTTTTTACCCAGCAGAACTTACTGCTTTTGCTGTGTATTTTTTTGTTAACCCAACCTGCAGCTATCATAATAAAAATTTTAATAGCCGGATGGCTTCCTGAAAATGAAAGTAAGGAACAGAAAACGTTGACTAACGCAGGTAAAATAATTGGGATATTGGAAAGATTGTTTGTGTTTGGTTTTGTGGTAAGCGGAAACTGGTCTGGAATAGGGTTTCTGTTAGCAGCAAAATCCGTATTTCGGTTTGGAGACTTGAAGGAAAAAGAGGGTGTAAAGCTAACCGAATATATTTTGATTGGCACCCTGCTCAGCTTTGGCTTGGCAATGTTAGTTAGCTTGCTTTATCTGGAAATGAAGGCTTTAGTTCTATAGAACAGGATTAATCACCAAAACTGATTCCAACCCCTTTGGCAGCTTGCACCATAAAACCATTGGGATCTACCAGATTTTGCCCATCTGTTGCTGTTTCAAGGGAAACGGATGTTATTTCATGATCAAGTAAAGAAACCATTTGTCCATATTCTTGATTTAGGACCAATTCCATAGCTTTTACTCCAAATAAGGTGGCTAATACGCGGTCGTAGGCAATAGGAGTTCCTCCTCTTTGCAGGTGGCCTAAAACCATTTCACGGATATCATTTTTAAAACCAGCTTCTTTCAGCTGATCAGAAAGCTGATAAGCTACTCCGCCAAGCCTCACATTTTTATAACCAACCTCGTCGCTTTTCCTGGAGAAAACCGAACCTTCCTTTGGTTTAGCCCCTTCAGCTACTACAATTATTGCGAATCCCTTACCGGCCTGATATCTTTTTTCCAGCCGTTTAAGTACTTTATCGATGTCATATGGAATTTCGGGAATCAAACAAACCTCGGCTCCTCCACCCAAAGCAGCATAAAGGGCGATCCAACCAGCCCCTCGGCCCATCACTTCCAGAATCATCAGCCGGTGATGACTTTCAGCTGTTGTTACCAGTTTATCTACTGCATCTGTAGCAATATCCACAGCCGTTTGAAATCCAAAGGTATAATCCGTGGAAGCAAGATCATTATCAATAGTTTTTGGAACACCAATCACATTCAATCCTTTTTTATATAATTCATAACTGATCTTCTGTGATCCATCTCCACCAATATTTATTACAGCATCAAAGCCTTCCTGCTTTAAGAAATCAATCATTTCTTCGGATCGATCCTTGGTGGTCCATGTGCCGTCATCATTTTGTACAGGCCAACTAAAAGGCCCTCCTTTATTTGTGGTTTGAAGAATAGTGCCTCCTTTTGCGTGAATACCGGAAACTCTATCGTCATCAAGCCGGATGATCTCTTTTGGGGTCCTTAAAACTCCATTAAAGGCCTCCATACTGCCATAAACTTCCCAATTTTCTGCTTTATTGGCTCTCTTTACAATAGCCCGTATTACAGCATTCAAGCCCGGGCAATCTCCACCCCCGGTAGTTACAAGTACTTTTGACATCTCAGTTCGTTAAGTTAAATGATTCCATAAAGTATTACATATCTTTGACTTTGATAAATTTTTCTTTTTATGAAACGAAATAACATCAAGCGTTTTTTATTGAATAAACCATAATAGAATAAAAATGACCATGAATGTTTTGATCATTGGAGCAAATGGACAAATTGGTAAAAGATTAGTTCATCAATTAAAAGATAGTGATTTTACACCCGTAGCCATGGTTCGTAAAGAAACACAACGGGAACAATTTCAAAAAGAGAATATCAGGACTGTATTGGCAGATCTTGAGAATGATATAAGTCATGCATTTGAAAACATAGATGCAGTGGTATTTACGGCTGGTTCGGGAGGGCACACACCAAAATCTCAAACCAAAGTTATCGATGAAAACGGGGCTAAAAAAGCGATTGATGAAGCAAAAAAATCAGGGGTGAATCGCTTTATCATGATAAGTGCATTAAAAGCCAACAGGGATCCAAAAAGCTGGTCAGAGTCTATGCAACATTACTATGAGGCTAAATCTGCTGCGGATGAATATTTGAGAAGATCTGGTTTGGATTACACCATATTAATGCCCGGCAGACTTTCAAATGATAAGGGAGATGGGAAAGTTGAATTAAGCATGCATATTGATAAAATAAAGGGACGGTTAATCACAAGGGATAATGTGGCTAACACCGTTGTAGAAATAATAAAAAAACAGAACACCATTGGAAAAAGCCTGGAACTGCTACAAGGTGAAACGCCTATTGAGGAGGCTGTGAAGAAAATATAAAACCAAAAAAAACCCTGCGTAATGTCATTTACACAGGGCTTTAAGGTACAATTGGTTAGTTTAGATGTGCTTAACTAACTACTACTATTCAACAATAAATTTTCCTTTCATAAGTGCGTAATGACCAGGAAAGCTACAAATGAAGTCATAGGTACCGGCTTCAGGAGCTGTAAACTCGATTGTTGTTTCCTGTCCGCCACCAATGAGTTCAGTGGCTGTGAGTACTTGATCACTGTCTTCGGGTAAATAACCGTTATCAGCGAATTTTGAAGCGGCTGCTCCAAATTTATTTATATCCGTACCTTGTGCAAGTAGCACCCAGTTATGACCCATAGCAGCCTTTGGTAGTTTACCAACGTGCTTTAAGGTTAATACAACCGTTTGCCCGGCTTCTACTTTAATTTCTTCTAAGTTAAATTTCATTTTATCGTTTCCTTCGATCGTAATTTCGACCTTGTCCTGTGCCATAACAGAACTTGAAAACGCGATGGCAATAATGGTGATGATGGATAATAGATATCTCATATTTTGATTGATTAGTTTATAAGCGAACCGACCTCTAAAATTTCGGATACGCCTGTCTTAAATGATTCATTTAGAATATCACGGTTGAATGTGAAGGTTTTGTGAAGCTGATGAAAAAGGATTAAATGATTATGGCAAGGAGGGCAGATTATGTAAATGCAGTACTGTATGTGCTGACTAAAGAAAGTCACAGATAGTTTTCTATATCGATTGAACTTTATATTATCTAAGACTTTTCTCGAAAAAATTATCAGAATGAAGTCGAATCTTTTATTTTGATAAACTCAAGAACAAATCAATAGTTTTACGATATGTTGAAAAAAGTAAGATGGGGTGTTTTAAGCACGGCTAAAATAGGAACCAAATTAGTAATTCCAGCTATGCAACATGGGGAATATTCGGCTGTGGTTGCCATTTCTTCCAGAAATAAAGAAAAAGCAAAACGTGAAGCATCGAAATTGGGTATTCCATCTAATTATGGTTCATACGAAGAGTTGTTGGCAGATGACGAAATTGATGCTATTTATAACCCACTTCCAAATCATTTACACGTTCCTTTAACTATAAAGGCATTGCAGGCAGGAAAGCATGTATTATGTGAAAAGCCGATCGCACTAAATACTGAAGAGGCTATTGAGTTATTGGAGAAAGCATCTAAATATCCTCACTTAAAAGTTATGGAAGCTTTTATGTACCGTTTTCATCCTCAGTGGGATATTGTCAGATCATGGATTAAGGAGGGAATTATTGGTGAGATCAGGACCATTCAATCCGTATTTACTTATTTTAATAATGATCCAGATAATATCCGGAATAAACCCGGAATGGGCGGCGGTGGACTTATGGACATTGGCTGCTATTGTATTTCAGCCTCCAGATATATCTTTGGGGAAGAGCCAATTGATGTAATAGGTGATGTTGAGATTGATCCTGATTTTGGAACCGATCGACTGGCCTCAGGTATTTTGAAATTTCCAAGTGGTTCAGCTTCATTTGTTTGTTCTACACAAGCTAGTCCTGAGCAGCATCTTAAAGTATTTGGAACTGAAGGTATCATTGAAATGGATATTCCCTTTAATCCAGAGGAAAATGTTGCTACAGTTCGTCTTAAAAAAGAAGGTCGAATTGAAAAGGAAACCGATATTCAAGCAAATCATTATACCCTTCAGGGAGAGGCTTTCTCAAAAGCAATATTAAACGATACCCCAGTTCCAACGCCCCTTAAAGATGCAGTGGCTAATATGAAAGTAATTGATGCTCTACTCATAGCCGAAAACTAGCTCTGGAAATTTAAACTCCTCGGTAATCTGATCTTCTTTTAGAATGCTCATCTTTTTGTTATTACATAAATAATCATGTCTGAAAATTAACCAACTAAATAGTTTAACCAGATGGTTGAAATATTGTATTTGTCCTCCTAAATTACAGGCGAATCAATTATAAGGCCATTATGACGGACAAAGAGAAAGCAACAGAAGAGCAAATATTTGATGCCGCATCCCGGATTTTCCAGGAGAATGGTTTTGCCGGAGCACGTATGCAGCAAATTGCCGACGAGGCGAATATCAACAAATCGATGCTGCACTACTATTATCGCAGTAAGGAAAAACTATTCAGAGCGGTTTTCCAAAAACAACTGGTTCGTTTTTTTCCGACTATTTTTGAAGTGTTAGGCTCTGAGCTCAATCTTGACAAAAAAATACCACTGCTTATTGATGCCTATTACAACTTCCTGCAAGACAATCCAACGGTTGTTCAGTTTATTATTCAGGAAATGAATAATAATCCGGATGAATTTCGCAGATTCATGGAAGAGAAAAATATTCACCCACCTCAAAATTTTGCCAATCAAATACACAGAGAAATTAAGGAGGGACACATGGATCAGGTTGATCCCAGGCAACTGCTTATCAGCATCATAGGCTTGATCTTGTTCCCATTTATTGCTCAGGTGATGGTGAAAACGGTCTTTGGATTGGAAGAAAAAGATTACCTGAAGTTCCTAAAAGACCGAAAGCAGTTTCTAACCGAATTCATTTTAAATGCAATTAACTATAAAAAGTCATGAACGCATTATTCGTATCTCTGCTGATCTTTACATTTCAGGCAAATATCCCGTCTGACACTACTGTTACTCTAAAATATTGTTACCAACAGGCTGAAGAATATTATCCTGCCGCACAAAAAAAAGCCCTGCAGCAAAAGATCACAGCGTTAAATGTCAAAATTGCAAACTCCGGGTATTTCCCTCAAATCTCAGTCCATGGTCGTGCCAGCTATCAGTCAGAAGTGACCGAATTCAGCTTACCAGCAGTAAGCGGGCCACCAGCTGTAAGTAAAGACCAATATGAAGCTGCTATTCAGGTCAACCAAAATATTTACAATGGGGGCGTGGTGGGACTCAGAAAAGAATTCGAGAAGGCGCAAGGAATGCAGGAAGTGCTTTCAACGGAAGTAGAGCTTCATCAGGTAAGGGCACAGATTGACGAGGTTTATTTTGGAATCCTACTTTCTCAGCAACAAAAAAATGCTACCGAACTAAAGATCTCCGATCTTGAAGAACGGCTTAAAAGTGTTAGAACCAAAGTAGATAACGGGGTGCTTTTGAAAAGTGTACAGTTGATCTTACAAGCCGAGTTGATAGAAGCCCGGCAAGATTCTTCAAGTGTTATGGCAAATATCAAATCCGGCTATTCCATACTGGGGGAGTTAATTGGTGAAGAAATTCCGACATCAACAAAAATAAAGCTACCTGAGCCTGCTTTTGAAATGGGAATGGCTGATATAGCACGACCGGAATTGGCTTTATTTGAAAGTAACAGTTATGCCATTGGACGTCAAAAAGAGCTGGCAAAGTCCAAAAAATTACCCCGTATTTCAGCATTTGGAAGTGCGGCATTTGGCCGGCCGGGGCTGAATTTTCTGAATGATGATTTTCATGATTACTACATGATAGGTTTACGCATCAACTGGAGCCTCATGGATTTTCTGAATGCTGATGAGGAAGAAGAAATCCTGGATATCAGGCAAAAAACTATCAGGCAAAACGAAGCGACTTTCGACCTCCAGCTGAACGCCAGGCTTAGCAGCATCGAGGAGCGAATTGATGCTATTGAAAAAAACATAGTTCGGGATAAAGAGATTATTACGATCAGAGAACAAATAGTAGCTCAAAGTGTCAATCAGCTTGAAAATGGGGTGATCACGGCAACAGAATATATTTCGGAGCTTACCAAAGTGAATCGTGCACGACTTTCACTGTTTACCAATCAAATTAAATTGATTCAGGCACAGACAGAGTATCGTACGGCAATGGGTTTAGAAATCGAATAAGAATACTTACAAAGAAAGAGCATCATGAAAAAGCAAAGGTTACAAATTTATACAGTGTGCTGGGTAGGACTATTGATCTTAATCTCAGGTTGTGGTTCAGAGCAGCAGTCAGATGCCTATGGGCAGTTTGAAGCCGACGAAGTTACTATTTCCTCTGAAGTTTCGGGAATACTCAAAAGCTATAGTGTTAAGGAAGGGATGAAATTGACAGCTGCACAAAAGGTAGGTCAGGTAGATTCAACACAACTCTCCCTTCGTAAAGATGAGTTATTAGCTTCATCAAAGGCTATAGCAACCAACATTGAAAAACTGGACGCTCAGGCAGCTGTTTATGAAGAACAGCTTGAGACTGCAACGAAAGATCTAACCCGTTTCATAAACCTTAAACAAAATAACGCAGCTACTCAGCAGCAAATTGATCAAGCCCAGGGACAGGTGAATGTATTGCGAAAACAGATCGCATCGGTAAATGTGCAAAAGAAATCGGTATATGCTGAATTGGAAACTATGAGAACTAGGATAGCACAAATCGAAGATCAAATTGAAAAGACACGGCTCAAAAATACCGTAACTGGAACGGTACTTTCAAATTATGCAAAGGCCGGTGAGTTAGTTTCACCAGGAAAACCACTGTATGAAATTGCAGACCTGGAAGAAATGATCTTGAGGGTATATGTATCCGGCGCCCAGCTTCCAGAAGTGCACCTGGGACAAATTGTAGAAGTATTGATTGACAAAAATGCGGAAGAAAATGAATCATTAAGAGGTACTATAAGGTGGATTGCTTCCGAGGCTGAGTTTACACCACGCATGATTCAAACCAAAGAAGAGCGGGTAACCCAGGTTTATGCAGTTGAGACACAGGTTCCAAACCCAGAAGGAAAGTTGAAAATAGGCATGCCGGGAGAAGTGAAATTTGATCAATAATTAATACACAATAAAACGCTCATTTCATCATGCCGTGTCAGGAATCACATAAAAAAAAATTCGATAGGAGTCATTTTGATCCTCAAAATTAAAGAGCTGGATAAAAATATAGAAGCACATGTAGAAGCCATCTTAGATGAGTTTGAAGACATATATCAGGATTAGATCTTATGGTTATTGTATCAGAAGTACATAAAAGATTTGGTGACAAAAAAGCTTTGAAAAATATAACCTTTAAAGTGGAAACAGGGGAACTATTTGGAGTCATCGGTCCGGATGGGGCCGGAAAAACAACCTTATTTAGAATTCTAAATACGCTTTTGATTCCTGACGAAGGTACTGCAACAGTACTTGGGAAGGATGTAAACGTTGACTACAAGGAGATTCGTCCATTATTAGGATACATGCCCGGTAATTTTTCACTCTATAAGGATTTGACCGTGGAAGAGAACATGAAGTTCTTTGCCTCAGTTTTTGGGACAACCATTGAAGCAAATTATGAACTGGTGAAACCCATCTACAGTCAGCTTGAGAAGTTTAAGAACAGACTGGCGGGGGATCTTTCTGGTGGTATGAAGCAAAAGCTAGCCCTCAGTTGTGCGCTTATTCACAAACCAAAATTATTACTCCTTGATGAACCGACGACCGGTGTAGATGCGGTATCACGCAAAGAATTCTGGGACATGCTGAAAATATTGAAATCAGAAGGCATTACCATAATTGTCTCTACTCCGTACATGGATGAGGCAAATTTATGTGACCGGGTGGCATTAATTCAGGAAGGTGAAATCATGCAGATTGATAGCCCTAAAGCTATCGTTGAGACTTTTAGAAAACCCTTGTTTGGCCTAAAAGCAGAGAATACATACAAGCTGCTTAAAGCCTTAAAAACCTATCCTCAGGCGCATTCTGTGCATCCTTTTGGAGAATATATCCACTATACTGAAAAGGGTGAATCATCCAATACGGAAGCACTGAAAACTTATCTTTTTGAACAGGGAATAAGAGAGTTGTCTATCAATAACATAAAGCCACATATTGAAGACAGTTTTATGGAATTGATGCAGTCGAAGCAGGAGGGAAAGCATGGGTGATCCTGTGATTCAAACCGAAAACCTGACCCGGAAGTTTGGAGATTTTACCGCCGTCGATAACATCAGTTTTGATGTAAAGAAAGGGGAGATTTTTGGGTTCCTGGGTGCAAATGGAGCAGGAAAAACCACAGCCATTCGTATGCTGACGGGATTGTTGACACCCACCTCAGGTACAGCCTCTGTTTCAGGACATGATGTGTACACTCAGGCTGAATCGATTAAAAAGAATATTGGATACATGAGTCAGAAATTTTCACTGTATGATGATCTGACTTGTGAGGAAAATATTCGATTCTATGGAGGTATTTATGGTATTCCAGATAAGGAACTCAAAAGTAAGATGGAAGAAGTGATTGAGTCGGTAGGATTGAAGGACGTACGAAATAAATTAGTTCGGTCTTTGCCGCTGGGCTGGAAACAGAAACTGGCATTTTCTATCGCCATTCTCCACAATCCCAGGATCGTGTTTTTGGATGAACCAACAGGCGGAGTTGATCCCGTGACGCGGCGTCAGTTTTGGGAAAAGATCTATGAAGTCTCGAATCAGGGAATTACCGTGTTTGTAACTACTCACTACATGGATGAAGCTGAGTATTGTGATCGAATTTCTATTATGGTGGATGGAAGAATAGATGCACTTGGAACTCCGGATGCCCTCAAACAAAATTATGATACCGATTCCATTGAAGACGTCTTTATTCAGCTGGCTCGCTCGGCAGAAAGGGGGGATGGATGAAATCATTTTCAGGATTTGTGATCAAAGAGTTTAAGCAGATCTACAGGGACAAGCGTACGCTGACCGTTCTATTTGGAATGCCCATCATTATGCTTGTACTATTTGGATTTGCCATTCGGAATGAGGTAACGAATGCCCAAATCGGGATCCTGGATTTATCCAAAGATGAAGTCACCCGGACTATTACCCAAAAGCTGAAAGCTTCAGAGACTTTCGAGGTTCGTGCCTATTTGCAAACCTATGAAGAAGTAGAGGGATTGTTTCGGCAGGGTAACATCAAAGAGGTGGTGGTTTTTGAAGCTGATTTCCAAGAGAAGTTAGTCAGAGAAGGCGTTGCCGATGTTCAGGTCATTACCGACGCAACCGATCCAAATCTTGCCAACTTGGTTCAGTCGTATACCGCAAATATTATCAGGGATTATGTACGTGAACTAAATGAAAATGAAAACATACAGCAGGCTGGAATAACCCCGCAGGTTCGGATGATGTATAACCCCGAACTTCGAAGTGTGAACCTCTTTGTCCCGGGTTTAATTGCGGTTATTCTAATGCTGATTTCTGCACTTATGACCTCAATTTCCATCACCCGGGAAAAAGAACTGGGAAATATGGAAATCTTGCTGGTTTCCCCGCTTAAGCCATATCATATCATAGTGGGTAAGGTGCTACCATATCTTGTGCTTTCCATAGTGAATGTGATCACCATATTAGTTTTGGCGAAGTTTGTATTCCAGGTGCCGTTTCAGGGATCGTACATCTTATTCTTTACTGAAGCTATCCTTTTCATTTTAACCGCGCTTGCTCTTGGCGTGTTCATTTCCACTGCTGCAAATAATCAACAAACGGCGATGATGGTATCATTGGCTGGCCTTCTTTTACCTACAGTTTTGCTATCTGGGTTTATTTTTCCAGTTTCAAGTATGCCAATACCCCTACAGTGGATATCCCATGTGATACCCGCAAAATGGTTCCTGATCATTGTCCGCGGTATCATGTTAAAAGGATCAGAGTTTATATTTATCTGGAAAGAAACGCTTATTCTCACCGGAATTACCCTGTTTTTTATAATTCTGAGTTTGAAAAAGTTTAAAGTGAGGCTGCAATGAGAATAATCAGGGTATTACTTCGAAAAGAGTTCCTTCAGATTTTTCGAAACAAAGCAATGCTGCCTATTCTATTTGTGATGCCTGTAGTTCAGCTTCTTGTCCTTTCTTTTGCGGCTACCTATGAACTGAAAGAAGTGGATTTCGCCCTTGTTGATATGGATCAGTCCAATTTATCCCGGGAATTAACTGCGAAATTTCAGGCCACAGGCTATTTTACGTTGGAACTGGAGACGTTTGATCAGGAAGAAGCTTTAGGGGCTATGGATGCCGGCATAGTAAAAATGATCATTCAAATACCACCTGATTTTAATAAGAATATGGCAAGTGGGCAAAAGGCTGATCTACAACTTATCATAGATGCAGTTGATGGCAGTA
>JAVLBT010000025.1:0-26301 GCA_031580945.1 Gracilimonas sp. | reverse complement strand
CCCCCCCCCCCGCAGATAATCAAGCTGCAATGCAGAAAACAACGGAATCCGGAGGTGAAGTAATACCCGGAGAATACATTGTGGTATTTAAAGATCAATGGGAAGGCCGTATCAATAACAACGTTGCACAGGAGGCCCTTCAATTTGTAAACGATAAAATATCTGAATTCGGGGTTGAAGAAAAAAACGTAAAAAGCCGGTATGAATACGCTCTTCGGGGATTTGCTGCTAAACTAACCGATAAACAGATAGAAGCCATAAAAAGAAATCCCAATGTAGATTTTGTAGAAAAGAATCGACGATTCAATGGATTGGAAGGAGTAAGTTCGGTTTCACCTACGAATCTGGGAAAAACTACAGGCGCTGCCTTGATGAGTCAATCAACGCCTTGGGGCATTAATAGAGTTGGAGGTCCATTAGATGGAACCGGAAAGAAAGCATGGGTACTGGATACTGGTATCGATTTAGACCATCCTGATTTAATTGTAGATGTAGGAAATAGTGTTTCTTATGTAGGTGGTGAAAGTGCTGATGATTTAAACGGCCATGGAACCCATGTGGCTGGTATACTTGCAGCAAAGAACAATTCAACGGACGTGGTGGGGGTAGCGGCAGGTGCTACGGTTGTATCTGTGAAAGTTTTGGACCAAAATGGTGACGGGACAATTTCAGATGCTATTGATGGCATTAACTACGTTGCAGGTAAGGCTTCATCCAGTCATGTAGTTAATATGAGCTTAGGAGCTACCGGAATATCTACTTCATTTGACAATGCTGTACAGAATACTGCAAATTCAGGAATTAGAATAGTAATTGCAGCAGGGAATGATGCTGATGATGCTAACAATTATTCACCCGGCAGAGTAGAAAATTCCAACATTTGGACCATTTCGGGTTATGATAGCAATGACAACTGGTACACAAATTCAAATTATGGAAATCCACCTATTGAATATGCTGGACCAGCTGTAAACGTCCCCTCTTTAGATATTGGCGGAGGCACAATTAATATGACAGGCACCTCTATGGCTACACCACACATAGCTGGTTTACTGCTCACCGTTCCCAATAAAATCACCGCTGATGGATATGTCAGCAATGATCCCGATAACACCCCGGATGCCATTGCCGCTTATACTCCCGTTCAGGTGACGGTTTCTGGGCCCACCGTACGTCAATCCGGCGAGCAGGGAACCTGGACCGCCAATGCCACCGACGGAACCGGCAGCTACAGCTACCAATGGTATTACCGCAACACTCCCACCGACCCCTGGACGCCTTCTGGGCCGAACTCTTCTTCCTACAGCCATACTTTCTATAACACTTCCGGAAGCCTGCAAAGCTCTGGTGTGAAAGTGGAAGTAACCAGCGGCGGGGAAACAGCCGAAGATGATGTAACAATTGGCGTTCAATCCGAAGGATGCGCCCCCGGTGAAATCTTTTGTTAGTATTTTGCCAAAATATTTTTTTATAAATCAGCCGGTTTTTGATCAAAGCCGGTTGTTCTTTTTCAGCTAACATTTTAATGATCTCTTAAGTCTTGAGCGAGCCCAAATACTTAAAACAATACACAAATTCTTCCGAGCGGTGACTAAAGATTTTTAGATCCTCAAGTCTGAAGACTTGAACGGCTTTTACTTTCCAGTCTTCCCTTCGCTCAAGACTTAAATGATCCCTTTCTTTGTTTTTTAGAAATAAAAAAGATTGCTGTTCGAAAGATCTGGCAGGCTACCCGACCTACGGTTTATTTTCGACAAGATCCAAATTCATCCCAAAATAAAAAACCCCGCACACTACACAATGAACGGGGTAAGCTACTGCTGCTATAAGAATCAATAAGTGAGTGAAGTCTTAGGAATTCTTTTCAACAGAAGCTTTTTCAGTCTGGGTTTCCTGGTCTATCATTGAAACAGGTATATATTTCTTAAATTGTGATTTTACATTTTCCCAATCCGATAATATATATTCGGCTTTGGTTGAACCTGTTTCCTGGTGATAATCCTTAATAATGGATTTCAGCTTCTCTTCATCTTTCTGAGCGAGAGGGATTGCATCTATATACTGCCGATTCACTTTACTGCCGGGATCTTCAAACAGGAACAACTCTCCGCCGGTCATTCCAGCTCCAATGTTATTTGAAGTACCACCAAGTATCACGACAGTACCATTGGTCATGTATTCACAGGCGTGAAGACCGGTTCCTTCTACCACAGCAGTACAGCCGCTATTGCGAACTGCAAAACGGTCGCCCGCTTGTCCGTTAACATAGAAAGTACCGCCAGTCGCTCCATATAGGGCACAATTACCAATGATAGCATTTTCACTTGGTTCATATTTGGCTTCCTTCGGGGGTACAATCACCGTTTTTCCACCAGACATTGATTTACAAACCGAATCATTGGCCTCTCCAACTAAACGTACATTTACATTTCCATTTTGGAAGACCCCAAAACTTTGTCCGGCACTTCCTTTAAATGATAGGGAGATGGTTTTACTGTAAGGGTTTTTAAATTCCTTACCTTCTTTAATTTCCTTGAGTCGTTGCCTGCTCATTTTACGGGAAAGCTCACCGAATAGCGTAGCCAGCACCGAGCGGTCAGTGTTGTAAATTTCGTACTCTTTGCTGATATCCTCATTATTCTCGATCGCGTCTTCCAGGTCATCCACTATTTTTTGGTTTAGTGAGCTGATAGGATCAGAGAGACCCGGTAAGTTTTGCTCTTTCTTGTAAGATGGAGCATTGAGGAAATAACTCAGATCAAAATTCTTTTCTCTGATGAGAACTTCTCGTTTGGGGTGCATTTGCAGATATTGAGTTTGCCCAAAAACTTCATCAAGGGAGGTGACTCCCATTTCAGCAAGAACTCTGCGGACATCCTGAGCCAGGTATTTTAGTGTGTCCACAACGTGATCTTTATGCCCTTTGTATTTGGCCTTAAACTTTGGATCATGTGTAGCAATTCCTGTTGGGCAAGTATTTTTTTCACAAATACGAGCCATGATGCAACCTTCTGCAATCAGAAGTAGTTTTCCGAAATCATATTCTTCAGCACCTAATATGGATGCAAGTACAATATCCTTTCCGGATGAAAGGCCACCATCAGTTCTGAGAATAACATGGTCCCGAAGGTTGTTTTCAACAAGGGCCTGATGTACCTCAGGAAGGCCTATTTCCCAGGGTAGTCCGGCGTGTTTCATAGAGCTTAAGGAAGCTGCTCCGGTTCCACCTTCTCCGCCTGAGACTTGAATTACATCAGCTCCTGCTTTGGCAACGCCAACGGCAATAGTACCAATATTAACACCTGAAACCAGCTTCACACTAACTTTTCCATCGGGATGAAGTTGCTTTAAGTCGTGAATTAATTGCTTTAGATCTTCAATACTGTAAATATCGTGAAGAGGGGGAGGCGATATAAGGTCAAAACCAGGATTAGCAAAACGGGCACGAGCAATATCTTCTGTAACTTTTACACCCATCAGCTGACCACCTTCACCCGGCTTGGCACCCTGACATACTTTGATCTGAATCTCATCTCCGGCTACAAGATATTCTCCGGTTACTCCAAAACGGCCGGATGCAATTTGTTTTACGGAGGCAGAAATACCTTCAGTGAAGTAATAAGGATTTTCACCTCCTTCACCGCTATTACAACGCCCGCCAATCTCTTTCATAGCGCGGAAAATATCCCTTTGCGATTCAGCACTGATGGCACCAAAAGACATAGCTCCGGAACCAAACTTCTGCAGAATGTGATCAACGGAACCCACTTCTTTTAGCTCGAGCGGCTTATCGGATTTTTTAGTATCAAGTAAATGTCGAAGTGCTACCGGTTCATCTTCATGGCCAGATTTAAGATATTCATCAAAGAGCTCCATATCGGTTAGGTCAAGTTCCTTATCGCGTACCAATTCGTGAATGGCTTTCGAACGGGAACTGGTCATGGAGTGTTTTTCGCCCATTTTTCCACGAGCGTGCTCTTTATACTGATATGTTTTCAGTGGCTTCATTTCACTGAGATCCTCATCGCGCAAATGTTGCGTTCTTTCCAGTACCTGCTCGCCGATCTGATCAAGTGTAATTCCTCCAATTGGACTTTGTATGCCCGGAAAGAAATCCCTGATCACCTGTTTATCCAGGCCAACTGCAGAAAACAGTTTTGCACTTTGATAGCTTCGGACTACTGAAATTCCACATTTTGCCATGATCTTCAACAGACCTTGGTCTAAGGCATGAAGATAATTTTGTTCTTTGGTATCGGCATCCAACTTTTTGAGCGCACGATTGTCATCATTGCGAGCAATATCGAGTGCCATATACGGACATACCGCATAGGCTCCAAACCCAATGATAGCGGACGCATGGTGCGTATTTTTAACTTCACCTGAGTCAATGACAACAGAAGCGTTTAGTCTAAGTCCATGCTCGTTTAAATTATTAACAACCGACCGTAAGGCTAATAAAGATGGAATGGCAGGATATTCGTAAGATGCATCACGATCTGTCAGAATGATAATGGAATGACCATTTTGAGCCGCCTCTATTGCAGAATCAGCAAGTTCTTTAAGTTTGGCTTTGAAACCCACTACTCCATGAGTTCTTTTGAAGGTCATTGATAGCCGAACCGGAACAATCTGTTCTTCTGAAAGACTGCCACCTACGATCGAATGCAAATAGTCCATTTGAGATAAACTCAGGAACGGACTCTTAAGCAAAAAGGCGGGAGCTGGCGGAATAAGTTCTTTAGGTTCAAATATGTTTGGCTTTTTCCCAAGATGGGTCCTCAGGTCAGTTACCACTTCCTCACGGATATAATCCAATGGAGGATTGGTAACTTGCGAGAAATTCTGGTAAAAATGATCGAAGAAGGAGCGAGGTTCGGTTGAAAGCACAGCCAGCCTTGCTGTATCACCCATAGAGCCAACAGGTTCTTTGCCCTCCGATGCCATGGGATAGATCACTTTTTTCAGTTCCTCATCGGTATAACTAAATAATGGTAACTTCTCTAAATAAGATTTTTTTGGATCCCCAACTTCTTCTGGAATGGGGGTAAGTCTTGAATCAAACTTAGCATCTTCATTTTCCTTAGAGTGGCTTGGATCACGAAAGTGAACTTCACCGGTATTTAAGTCAAGTGTTACACCACGGCCCGCAAAAAGCGTTCCTTTGGCCTCAATTTTAGACTCATCTACTTCAAAAGTTCCTGCTTCAGAGGAAAGGTAGAAATGATCTTCAGTACGAGACCATCTCGCCGGGCGAAATCCGTTTCGGTCCAATCGAGCGCCAATGGTGTAGCCATTAGCATAGGAAATGAATGCGGGGCCATCCCAGGGCTCCATAGCCCGGCTCCAGAAGGTGTAAAATTCGTTATCAATGTTTGCAGGGGGAACCATAAGTGCAAGAATGTCTTCCACATTTGGAACTCCGCTGCGGTAACGCATGGCTTCTACCATCTCATTAAAACTGCCAGAGTCACTGATGCCTTTGCGGGTGAGCAATTCATATTTTTCAGCACCAATCATTTTTTCCCGAGATTTTGCCCAGGAACGATTACCGGCAATTGTATTGATCTCCCCATTATGCCCAATCAAACGGAAAGGTTGTACTTTATCCCAGGAGGTTCTTGTATTGGTACTAAATCTGCGGTGAAATAAGGTAAATCGCGTTTTATAATTTGGGTTTTGCAGATCAGGATAGAGTTCCTGAAGGGCATCTGCTTTACAAAGGCCTTTATATACGATGGTTTGAGCAGACAGCGATGTAAAATATAAATTCCCTACTAATTCAGTTGAGTAGAGTTTCAACATCGTCATTTGTTTTGCCTGATATAATAATTTATCAAAGGCAAGATTTGTTCTACTTCTGGCAGGCCGTTCTATCACAACGTGCTTGATCTCGGGAAGTGTATCTAAGGCCTCTTTGCCCAATACATCCGTATTTACGGGCACATCTCTGTATTCAAGGATCGGAAGGCCCATATATTCAAAGGTATGCTGAAATATCTCGAGTGACTTCCGTTGCTTTACAGGATCATTTGTAACAAAAAGAGTGGCTATGGCTACGGTGTCTTGTTCATACCCAAACATGTTAAAGGGGATGTCGGTCATAATTCCCGCACCGTCCCCTGTTACTCCGTCTGCACCACATGCCCCACGATGTTCAACACATTTCAAGGCATGGAGTCCATTAATTAAATGCTCATTTGCAAAAATTCCTTTACGACTGGCGATAAAGCCTACCCCACAGGCAGAACTTTCATCACCGGTATAACTTAAATTATTTCGGTCCATAATATTTTCTTCTTCGATGGTTAGGCGAGATAAGTGACTACAAAAAGCACAAATTTTTTGTATTTGTCAAATAATCAAATTTGGTGAATCCCCTTATAAGGGTGTTTAAAAGGCTATTTTGGTGTGTTTATGATAAAAAAGAGCAGGATTTTGACGGATTTTCACCTCTCAGCTTTTAGAAAAGCGCTTACAAACAAAATCTAAATATTTCCTAAAAATTTTAGGAAATATTTATTTAAAGTTAATTAATTTCAGATGTGAGGTAAAAAAACTCAGGCAGATTAATTTTATAAGTTCGAAATGAGTTCAATTTGTTCGAACTTCGATACCTGCATCTTTCATTTTTTGTTTGAGCTCATTGATCTCAATCTCCTTAAAATGAAAAATACTGGCTGCAAGAACAGCATCGGCATCTGAAAGTTTAACTACATCAATGCAATGTTGAACGGTACCTGCACCTCCACTTGCGATCACAGGAATACGGACAAGGTTATTTACCTTTCTAAGCAGATCTGTATCGAATCCCGCTTTGGTTCCATCGCGGTCCATGCTGGTAAGCAGGATTTCTCCAGCTCCGCGTTCTTCTACATTTAGCATCCATTTCATAGCGTCAAGCCCGGTATCTTCTGTTCCGCCTTTTATGTAAACATTCCAGGATTCTTTATGTCTTTTTGCATCTACCGCTGCAACGATAGCTTGTGCTCCAAAAGCCTCTGAAGCTTCATTTATAAGGTCAGGGTTTTTAACAATACTCGAATTCAGGGAAACTTTATCAGCTCCTGCTTTTAGTAATTCCTCGATCTCGTCTACGGTTTTGATGCCTCCGCCAACGGTAAAAGGAATATTGATCTCAGCAGCAATCCTTTTTACAAGTTGGACCAAGGTTTTTCTTTTTTCCAAAGTAGCGGTAATGTCCAGGAAAACCAGTTCATCAGCACCTTCTTCACTATACCTTTTAGCCAACTCTACGGGATCACCGGCATCCCGGAGACCTTCAAAATTTACACCTTTAACCGTACGACCGTCTTTAATATCAAGACAAGGAATGATTCGTGTTGTGAGCATGCGTAATTGAATTCTACTAAATCAGAGGTTGCTACCATGGTTAGGAAAAAACAGAATCGTAAGATAAATAAATTATAACGTAGTATTCTGTTGATCTTAAAAAGACAAAGAGCATATTCACAGTATTAAAAATAGCAAACATTTGCACTGCGTCATGATCTGTTATCTGCTAAAGGGGGCAAAGATATTCTATGTATTAAGTATTAAAAGAGGCAATTTCTCTTAACGTAAGTTTGCCTTCATAATAAGCTTTTCCAATTACAACAGCATCAATATTGGCCTCATTGAGTTTTGTAAGATCTGTGTACGATGAGACTCCGCCCGAAGCAATCAATCGGAATTTTGGAAAGGTATTATGAAGTCTGTTGTATAATTCAAAATTTGGGCCAGATAAGGTGCCGTCTTTAGAAATATCCGTACACAAAACTTCTTTCAAGCCTTGATCTAACATGCGATGTAAAAAGGAATCTACGGATTCTTCAGCTGTCTCAAGCCACCCTGAATAAGCAATTTTATTATCTTTCAGGTCCATTCCCAATATCATTTGTTTTGGATACTTTTTAAGTGCTTTTAGCCAGTCTTTTTCGTTTTTAATAGCCATGGAGCTGCAAATGACTTTAGAAAGACCCGCATTTAATAACATTTCAACGTCTTTAAAGGAACGAATTCCACCGCCGGTTTGAACTGAAATATCCAGTTCATCAATGATCTGCCGAATGTGTGGAAGATTTACAAATTTTCCCTCTTTTGCTCCATTCAGATCTACAACGTGAATATGGTCAAAACCAGCTTCTTTGAATTTTAACGCCTGATTAAGCGGTGATTGATTATAGACAGTAACTTCATCATAAGATCCTTTATGAAGTCGAACCGCCTGCCCGTTCAGTAGATCGATAGCTGGTATGGTTTGCATGATGATGTATGGAATTAGGTGGTATTAGAATATCCTCAAAGTTAGTGTTTTAAGATCTGACTATCAGTATTAAAACCAGCATTATTCAATTCTTAATGTTTTCTGAAATGTGACAATAGGATATAAGAAATAGCTTTTGCTATCGATTTGGATAAAAGGATTTCACTTCAAAAGGAACAAATAATGAACTGTTAATGTTTGTCCCAACCAATCAAGATTTACACCACATGAAAAAAGATTCACATATTCAGTTTAATGAAATTACTAAAAGCTATCAGGAGGGTACAAAATCCCGCTCGGTGCTGGATAAGCTGCAATTAGAAGTTCAGGAGGGAGAATTAATAGTATTGCTTGGAAGATCAGGTTCAGGCAAAAGTACCCTGCTGAATTTGATCAGTGGAATTGATCGACCAGATGCTGGTGAAATTATAATTGGAGGGACCAACTTAGCGGTCCTAAATGAAAAAGACAGAACCTTATTCAGAAGAAAGAACATTGGTTTTATTTTTCAGTCATTTAACCTGATATCTACTTTGACAGCACTCGAAAATGTGTTGCTTCCACTTAAATTAAAAGGAGATTCAGATGAATCTGCAGAGGATAAAGCGCAAAATTTTTTGGAAGAAGTAGGACTTGGAGACCGTGGTGAGAGCTATCCTGACCGCCTCTCAGGAGGCGAACAACAGCGAGTAGCTATAGCTCGGGCACTTGCGCACGAGCCTATGCTGATCCTTGCCGACGAACCGACCGGTAATTTAGATTACGAAACAGGAAAAACCATTCTCGATATACTAAATAAAAAAGTTCGTGAAAAAGGCCGGACCATCATCTTGGCAACTCATGACAGGGATATATGTAAAATTGCAGACCGTGTTGTTGAGTTGAAAAGCGGTAAACTGGAACATGTTGAACCTGCTGAGTTGAGATCTTGATGAGTACAGATTCTTCAAATTTATTATGGCTATCCAGCCTGCGTTTTCTGAAAAAACATCCCTGGCATTTTGCACTCTCCATACTGGGTGTAGCATTGGGTGTTGCGGTAGTTGTTTCTATTGACCTATCCAACTCAAGCGCAAAAAAAGCATTTCAGTTATCAACGGAAGCAGTTACAGGAAAGGCCACTCATCAAATTCGCGGTGCTTCTGAAAATCTTGATGAAACAGTGTATCGGGATCTCAGGGTAGATGCAAATATTCGAAAATCTGCTCCTATTGTTGAAGGATATGCTCGCCTTGATGGGTTAAATCGAACCTTTCAGGTTTTAGGGGTAGATCCCATAGCGGAAGGGCCATTCAGAGATTATGCCAGTCAACAAGCCGGGATTGAACTCTCCGCATTTATAAGTGGTGAAAATTCCGGTTTGGTATCAGCCGCGGTTGCCGCGGAACTGGAGATTGAGATCGGAGATACGCTACAAATTACTGTTGGTGGAAGAGCATTCGAGCTCCAGCTCATTGGATTGATCGAGGCTACTGACGACCGCAGCCAACAAGCTCTTGAAAATATTTTACTGGTTGATATAAGTACAGCCCAGCGCTTATTTGATATGCAGGGTAAATTGACTCGAATAGATCTTATTCTTCCTCAAAATGCAACCGATGTAAAGAATAGTATAGAATCTTTGCTACCGCCGGGAGCAGATATAATTCGTTCTGAATCTCGGACTGAAACTGTTGAGCAAATGACAAGAGCGTTCGAATTTAATCTACAAGCGCTTAGTATGTTGGCCTTGTTGGTCGGTATGTTCCTAATCTATAATACGATGACATTTTCGGTAGTCCAGCGCCGTCCTTTGATTGGTAGAATGAGAGCTCTTGGAGTTACTAAGAATGAGATACTAATTACGATCCTGAAAGAAGCTTTGCTTATTGGGGTCTTGGGTACGGTAATAGGGTTGATTGCTGGAATTTTCTTAGCACAGGTTCTGGTGAAATTAGTCACGCAGTCTATTAATGACTTATATTTTGTGTTATCGGTGCAGGAATTATCCATTGACATTCTTCCATTGGCCAAGGGTGTTATTTTAGGAATATGTGCGACTTTAATTGCCGCCTTTTGGCCAGCAAGGGAGGCTTCTCAGGCAGAAGTGAGTACAGTCTTAAAGCGTTCTTCCAATGAATCAAAGATCTTATCAAGAATCTTACCTTTGGCAGGAATTGGGGTTTTAGGTGGACTGACTGGTGTTGGAATTCTACTAATACCCAAAGGAGGAATCGTTGCCGGGTACTCTTCTTTATTGTTTATGATCGTTGGATTTTCATTGGTGACCCCTCTGCTGATCGTTGGGATGGCAAAAATATTTAGACCACTCATGGGAAAAGCTAATGGATTGATCGGTAAAATGTCGGTCAGAGGTGTGGTAACAGAATTAAGTCGAACATCTGTCGCAATAGCAGCACTTGTGGTTGCTGTGGCGGCTACTGTGGGAGTCGGAGTGATGGTAGATAGTTTCAGAACAACTGTTGTTTCCTGGCTCGAAGCTCAGCTACAGGCTGATATTTATATACAACCCCCAAGTTCCGTAACACGGCAGGCCGATTCCACGTTAGAGCCAATGTTAGTAAATCTGCTTATAGAAACTGAAGGAGTTGCTGAAGCAAGTAGTGTACGCAGTGTTGATGTGCGCACCAACAACGGTACCGACAATCTTGTTGCCATCAATCAAGGAATGGCTGCTCAAAATGCCTATCAGCTTAAAGAACAGGGAAGTAATTTTTGGCAGCGATATACCAAAGAAGATATTCTTATGGTTTCGGAAGTGTATGCATATCGAAATAAAGTTGGGTTGGGCGATTCGTTAACTATAGACACGGACCGTGGAAAGAAGGTCTTCGAGATAGCAGCCATCAATTTTGATTATGCTTCTGACATTGGAACAATAACCATCAGCAGGCAGATTTATGATCAACATTTTGATGATGATGCTATATCAGGTTTAGCCCTGTATGCTGAAGAGGGCGTAGAAATAGATCAGCTTGTAGAGCGGCTCCGGGAGAAATCGGCTGAAATACAGGAAGTATTTATACGGTCAAACCGTGGTTTAAGAGAAGCTTCCATTGAAATATTTGACCGAACCTTTACAGTGACAATCGTTCTTAGGATGCTCGCCATCTTAGTAGCCTTTATGGGAGTTTTAAGCGCATTGATGGCACTTCAGCTTGAGCGGGCCCGGGAGTTGGCCGTATTACGAGCAAATGGAATGACCCCGGGACAGCTATGGAATTATGTGATCTCACAAACAGGAGTCATGGGTATTATGGCGGGTATTTTATCTGTGCCTTTGGGAATTTTGATGGCCTATATTTTGGTATATGTAATAAACTTACGCTCATTTGGGTGGACTTTACAGTTTATGATAACGCCTGAGGTGCTTATACAGGCAGTTGGGCTGGCGATCGTAGCTGCTCTATTGGCTGGAGTTTATCCGTCGAAAAAAATGTCTGAGGCAAACCCGGCAGATGCGTTAAGGAATGAGTAGATCATATAGAATATTCAAAATAGTGACTGATTATTGGCAAAGTGTTTTCAAGAATAGAATTACAAGTATTATAGCAAATTAGGTGCAAAAATGAAGAAGCTATACTGGAGTATATTTGCAATAACGCTGATTGCTGGAGTAGTATGGATCTTTTCTGGAGAAGATGAGGATATTACTGCATCCATTTCAGTTGCTGAAGCTATGGGAGGTGGAGATACAGAAGTTTATTTGCGTGCAACAGGACCGCGAGAGTTTATTTTTCCGGACGACCACGGCCCCCATCCTGGTTTCAAAACGGAATGGTGGTACTATACGGGGAATGTATTTACAGAGGGAGGAAGACAATTTGGATATCAATTCACCATTTTCAGAAGTCAGCTAAATCCACCTGACAGCATGAATGAAGATACCCGGTTTTATTCTAACTGGAATACGGATCAATTGTACTTAGGGCACTTTGCAATTTCTGATGTGCAAAATGAGGACCATATATTTGAAGAACGATTTAGCCGTGGAGCGGCTGGTTTAGCCGGCGCAGAGATAGATCCTTACCGAATTTGGTTAGAGGATTGGGAGATCAGGCGGATAATTACTGCTTCAGCAGATGATAAAAATTTTCCGGTTGAGTTACAGGCTAAGATGGAAAATGGTTCATCCATCGATCTCAGGCTCACCCCAACAAAACCTTTGGTTTTACAAGGCGAACAGGGTTATGACAAAAAGGGTGAGGAAGAAGGAAATGCATCCTATTATTTAGCATTCACACGAATGGATGCAGAAGGAAGCATTAATATAAAAGGACAAAACTATGATGTTTCCGGTTTAAGCTGGATGGATCATGAATGGAGTACCTCAGCCCTGGATCGTGAACAGGAGGGCTGGGATTGGTTTTCCATACAACTATCCAATGGATACGACCTGATGTATTATCAGCTTCGTAACTCTGACGGGTCGGTGAGTGCATTTACAGTTGGGTCACTAATTGATCCCCAGGGTAATAAAATTACGGTCGGTCCCGGTAAGGTTGAACTACGAGTGTTGGATCGTTGGAAAAGCCCGCACAGTGGAGCCAACTATCCGTCAGAATGGGTATTGAGAATTCCAGAACATGAACTGGAACTGCAGCTTGCAACTTTATTCCCGGATCAGGAAATGGACGTTTCGGTTCGGTATTTTGAAGGTACTTTATCGGTTTCAGGGAAGATGGGAAATGAAGATTTGAAAGGAAATGGGTTTATTGAAATGACGGGATATGAAGAAAAATTATAATGATAACTTTAGATCTGATTCCCTATAGGGCGCTTATGTTAAAATTGGAATTTTACATTGTTTGAAAGCCATAAAAAGCTGAAATTCACATCCGCAAAAAATTGCACAAAAAAATTAGATAATGCCTGATATCAAGACGATAACCCAAAAAGATTACGAATTTCTGATTGAACTGGAAGAGTTGCTTTATGAACGAAAGGATGAAATGCCCGACGGCTCATATACAACTTCGATGTATAAAAAGGGAATCGATAAGATTGCTCAAAAAGTTGGTGAAGAGGCAGTAGAAACTGTAATAGCTTCCAAAAATAAAAAGAAGAAGGAAACAATTGGAGAGGCTGCAGACCTTATCTTCCATTTAATGTTACTGTTGGCTGAAAAAGAAATTCCGCTGCATAAGGTGATCAAAAAATTACGCAAACGACACGAGAAGGGCTCACACAAACATATCGGGGAATAGTGATAAGTTATTTATTAATGGTTATTCGGTAGGCTACTGGATAACCATTAACAAATATCCAAATAACCCATAACCATATTTTAACAGCTCCCACCTTCTTTGTATCTTTATTTTTTTAAGTGAGACGCATCATATCCTATTCAATACATGAATAACATTCGAAACTTTTGCATCATTGCCCATATTGATCATGGGAAATCTACTTTAGCGGACCGACTGCTCCAACTTACCGGCTCCATTAGTGAACGGGAAATGAAGGAGCAATTACTGGACGATATGGATTTGGAACGCGAGCGTGGTATTACCATTAAGAGTCATGCTATTCGCATGGATTATGTGCGTCCCAACGGGGAAAAATATATTTATAATCTCATCGACACTCCGGGACACGTGGATTTTGCTTATGAAGTTTCAAGGGCGCTTAAAGCGTGTGAAGGAGCTATTTTAGTTGTAGATGCAGCACAGGGAATTGAGGCACAGACCATATCTAATCTCTACCAAGCCATTGACCAAAACCTTGAGATCATTCCTGTACTCAATAAGATCGACTTGCCTGGTGCAGACCCGGAAGGCGTTGGGCAGCAGATCGTGGATCTGATTGGGTGTGACCATGATGAAATTTTACATGTTTCCGGTAAAACGGGGGAAGGTGTTGATGCACTTCTTGAAGCTATAGTTGAACGTGTGCCAGGTCCAAAGCGTGAGGACGATAAGCCGCTCAGGGCACTTATTTTTGATTCAATTTTTAATACCTACAGAGGTTCTGTTGCATATGTCCGAGTCATGGAAGGGGTTCTTCGAAAAGGAGATCTCTTCAAATTTATGGCAAACAGGGAAGAATATAATGCGGAAGAGATTGGATATCTAAAGATGAAGAAAGAACCAACTCAGGCCCTTCATGCCGGGGAGGTTGGTTATGTAATAGGGAGTGTTAAATCATTACAAGATGTACGCGTGGGTGATACCATCACCAAAGTGGATAATCCTGCTTCAGAACCCATCCCGGGATATAAGGAAGCAAAACCAATGGTTTTCAGCGGATTATTTCCCACAGACTCGGATGACTTTGAAGATTTAAGAGCAGCCCTGGAGAAATTACAATTGAATGATGCTTCTCTTTCTTATGAACCTGAAACCTCAAAAGCCCTTGGCTTTGGGTTCAGAGCCGGATTTCTGGGTTTACTGCACATGGAAATTGTTCAAGAGCGCCTCGACCGTGAGTTTGATATCGATATTATTACCACAGTCCCCAACGTTCAGTATGAAGTTGAACTATCGGAAACAGGTGAGCGCATTGATGTGGATAATCCAAGCCAAATGCCTGATGTTGGCGATATTGAGGCTATATATGAGCCGTATATAAAAGCAAGTATTATTACACCGGCAGATTATATCGGCCCCGTAATGAAACTATGTCAAGACCGGCGCGGGATTTATGTAAATCAGCTATTCATGCAAAATAATCGGGTGGAAATTACGTATGAATTACCGATGGCTGAAGTAGTATTCGATTTCTATGACCGGTTGAAATCCGGAACCCGCGGGTATGCATCACTGGATTATGAGTTCATTGAATACCGCAAAGGAGATCTTGTCCGTTTAGATATTTTACTAAATGGTGATCAGGTAGATGCTCTTTCCAGTATTTCACACCGGGATAAAGCGTATTATCTTGGACGCAAAGTATGTGCTAAATTAAAGGAACTTATTCCGCAGCAACAGTTTGAAGTAGCAGTTCAGGCGGCCATTGGTAACCGAGTTATTGCACGGGATACGGTCCGGGCTATGCGTAAAGATGTGACTGCCAAATGTTATGGTGGCGACATTTCCAGGAAACGAAAACTGCTGGAGAAACAAAAGGAAGGTAAAAAACGAATGAAACAAGTTGGTACGGTAGAAATTCCACAGGAAGCATTTCTTGCTGTATTATCTATGGACGAAGAAGATCGGTAAATTCAATAATATCTTATGCAGAACTTAGTAAAACGTATTGTATTATTTTTCATCTTTATGGTGATGATCTCAACGGCTGCACAAGCGCAGTTTGAAGAACCGGAGATCAAAAAAATAGAAAATAATAAAGAAGCACGGATCGCATTTCAGGAGCAATTTGCTGACATAAAATGGACGGGCCAGGGATTCAGGTATAATGAGCTTGACCGGATGCCAGCCATAGAAATCAGAGCCGTGTTACAAGATGTATATGGCGATCCCACCCAAACCGTAGAAGATATCATAGAAAAAGACGGATACCTTCGGGATGGAAAATCCATCCAATTTGAATACTGGTTTATTATTGATGGCTATATTCCCATGATGGTACTTGACCTTGAAGGTCCTTTCGAAGATGGTTTAGTGTACGTGGGTGCCAGCAGATATGTAGACCTTATGCCCGAGGTAAAACGAACTCTTACAAAAGAATTAAGAGAAGCATCACCCAAAGAATATGTTGATTATTTTTTCTCACCGGAAAGAGGACAATGGTACCGGGTTTCATACGAAGCGGGTGAATATAAAAAAGATGAGATCGAGCAGCCCTCGCATATTAAAACTAAATAAGTAACGACATTGGAAGACAAGAAAAAGCCCGAAGATTCTGGATTTAGTTCATATCTGAAAAAACGTAAAGAGAAAAAGGAAGAAGAAAATAAGTTGGCCAAATCCTGGCTTAGGGAATGGTTGGATGCTATCGTATTTGCCTTTATAGCTGCAGCTATTTTACGGGCATTCCTGTTTGGCTCCTACAAGATTCCAACACCTTCTATGGAAAGAACACTAATGACCGGGGATCTGCTCATTGTTTCTAACATTACTTATGGCCCCAGAACACCGATGGGCCTTTGCGTGCCCTTTCTACAAGGGTGGTGTGTTCCAGGCGTTCAATTACCCTGGACGCGCCTACCCGGACACCGGGATATAGAACGCAATGATATCTTTGTTTTTAATGTGCCCTGGGAAGTAAAACCCATTTCACAAAAGACAAATTATATCAAAAGAGCAGTAGCTATACCCGGAGATACCATCTCAATAGACGATAAAGTTCTTTATGTAAATAGGGAACAAGAAGTAGCTCATGAAGGGGTGCAGCGTCATTATGTGGTTAGAATGGCCAATCGAGTCCGTTTAAGTAATGCAAAAATGGAGTCGGTGGGGGGAGAGCTTATTGGCTACAACAATCAGGACGCGTATATCGTGAATATGACTTATGACGTAGCCGATGTAGTTAGAACATGGTCAGAAGTTGATACCCTTTATTTAAATGTATCGCCTGATGGAGTAGCAGAGAGAGGGTATGTACAAAGTGAGGGAGACTTCTCCAGAGCTTTCAATAATCCAGATCATATGTCAGAAATTGTAGTTCCCTTTGAAGGACAGGAAATACAGATCACCAACGACAATTGGTTTGTTTATAGAGATATCATTGAGCGTTATGAACGAAATGAACTACGCCGAGAAAATGGTCAGATATTCATAAATGGAGAGCAAACGAATACTTACACGATTCAGCAGGACTACTATTTTGCGATGGGAGATAACCGGGATAACAGTCAGGATTCTCGCTTTTGGGGATTTGTGCCCAAAGATCACGTGATCGGTAAAGCAGTTATCGTATGGTTTTCCATTGAAGGATTTGTCCCGAAATTTGAGCGCACCTTTACGCTGATTGATTAAAATGTAAAGTGCAAAGAACTCAGAATGTTGAATCCAGAGTTCAGAGTTCTTTCAATTCTTAGCCATCGTTTTGCCTTTGGGTGCACCTTCCCGAATCGCTAACTGACCACAGCCGGCATCAATATCATCTCCACGGCTTCGTCGTACTGTGGCTCGCACATCATTCTTAATGAGCTCCCGCATAAAATGATCGAGACGTTCTTCACGGGCACGTTTAAGCTCCACGCCAGCTACATTGTTGTACATGATGATATTCACTTTACTGGGAACCCACTTTACGATCTTGGCAAGGTCTCGGGCATCCTGAGGTGAATCGTTAAAATTGTCGAAGAGCAAGTATTCGTAGGTAATGGACCGCTCTGTTATTTTGTAATAATGTTTAACCGCTTCTTCCAGGCTCTCCAGGTTCATGGAGTTATTGATCGGCATGATCTTATCCCGCTTTTCATCGGTTGGGGCATGAAGAGAAATAGCCAAATTGAAAGGCTCCTGATCGTCTGCTAATTGTTTGATCTGCTTGGTCAACCCAACGGTAGAAACCGTAATTCGTTTTGGTGATAGCTCAATACTGAGTGGATCTGAGATAATATGAGCAGAATTAGTAATGGCTTTGTAGTTATGCAACGGCTCACCCATGCCCATGTACACAATATTGGTAATTTTTTTACCGTATTTTTCTTCAGCGAGGTCATTAATGTACTGCACTTGATCTACGATCTCACCATGACTAAGATTTCGGAATAATCCCATTTTGCCGGTAGCGCAAAAAGCACAGCCAAAAACACAGCCCACCTGAGATGAAACGCAGACCGTCAGTCTTCTGGCTGCTCCATCCGCAAAGAAATCCGGTATCAAAACGGCTTCCACTTTGTACTCTTCCTCGGGATCATTGAGTTGGAATAAAAACTTGATGGTTCCATCTTTACTTTCTTGTTGCTGAACCAGTTTTATACGATTAATTGTGGCTATTTCCCGAAGTTTTTCCCTTAGATCCTTGGAAAGGTTGGTCATCTCTTCAAACTCTGAGACTCCCTTTTGGTATAGCCATTGGAAAACCTGATCAGCCCTGAAACTTTGAAGCCCCAGATCGCTGCAAAAGTGAGCGAGTTCGTCCTTGTTTAGTGATTTTAAGTCTGTTTTTTGCGCTGTTTCTGATGTATTCATAAGTTATAAATATACGAAATAATACCCCGAACATCGACTCACGGATTAGATACTACAATGGGAATAACCAAGTACTTTACCAGAAGTATGCTATTACTACGGTCAGGTCAGATTGTATGCTATCAACCTCATTAATCAATGTAAATTTACAACCTGAACTTAGAAGATTGTACCGAGACCCTAATAATGATGCAGATCAAGAAGTATATAAACATAGTTTACGGTATGATTATATACATTAACAGGCCTCTTGAATAAAATATTTGCCTCTCAATATTGCATAAGTTTGTGGAGCTTACATGTAAGCTCAGTAATTGTGAGTTAAAAACTACACATTAAGGTATTTTAGTTTAGAAAATAAATAACTATGATTGGTTAAAATTTAAACTAATCGTTAGGGTATGAGATATTATCTACTATGTATACTTTTTATTGCTATGGGTACAGGCAATTTATTTGCGCAACAAATAGACAAAACCAAAAAGAATATTCAGGAACCTGTTACCGAATATGTGTTGAATAAATCCGCCTCGAAAGCTACTTCTTCATTGGCAGACCGCGTGCTTGAATACCGACAGCGTTTTGGAGGACTTGATTATCCAAGACCAGAATTCAATTTCACAAATCAGTCAAATATCAGGGCAGCGGGTGACATAAACGGCGATGGGTTGACTGATTTTTATTATACAGTTTTTGTAGCTGACGAAACCACGGAAGATCTTACAGACAGAATTAATAAGACCGTAGTGTATTATGGAACCCCGAATGGCTTAGATGTTGAAAATGAAAAATTGATTAGACAAGAATTCGATTTCATGAAAGATCTCAATGGGGATGGAATTTCGGAATCCATAAAATTTGAAGATAACCTACTCACTATACAGGTAGATGAATCAAATGGTGGATTATCCTCTATCGCTGACATTCCGGTCGGCGAAATTCCTTTTAACATCAACTATAAAAGTTTTGGGGACTTTAATAATGATGGTTTTAATGATTTTATCGTATATCGAAGTTCAGGGTACTCTGCCACAGCTGAAATGGAAGAAAACTACCTTATTTATGGAGCTGGCAACGTAAAGAATGTGGTCATTGACACCATTAGATACAGCATGGCAAATGTTCAAAACAGGTATGATGAAGTGATGTATGGGGATTTAGATAATGACGGTACAAGTGAAGTCATTCAGGTTTCCTCCTTCAGGGATCCAATTACGTCCGTTAACCGAGGGTTAATAAGTTCCTACCAAAAAGTAAATGGAGGTTTTGAAATTGTTGGACAGGATACGTTAGATGGTTTCTTTGATTCATATTTTTCCATGAGTTCTGGGCTGATAGCACCAGCAGACCCAAATGGGGATGGCAATACCGACATGATGTTATTAGCAGATGGCTCACTTCGTTTGTTTTCATTTAGTGAGCAGCAAGGAGAGTTTTACAACTTAGAGAATCCTAATGCCATGAATTTTGAAGCCAATGGGTTTTCAGTTATCGGAGATTACAACGACGATGGACGAGATGAGTTTTTAGTTACATCTTCAGAATCTGTTCTGTATGTCACTTCAGATCAAAACTTAAATCTGAGTTCAACCGATCTTCCAATGGATGAAGGCGATTTCATTGGAATTATTCAAAGTCGAAATGAACAAGTAAATAGTGGAGGAGATGTAAATGGTGATGGGATAGATGACCTTACCGTTGAATTCAGAAATGAGATTTCATCTGATTACGGCTATCGAGTATATTTTGGAAATTCAGCCGGTAGTTTTAATGCAACATCTGAAATTGTTTTTAGTCCCAATAATGATTTTGATATTCCGGAGCATACTTTTAATGCCGGAGATTTGAATGGGGATGGTATTGAAGATTTTGGCGTCGTCTATAGGAATGTGGTTGAAGTTTATTTTGGGGGTAGCACTTTTGAGGCACCGGATCTGGAAATAAATACAATTAGTGATGACAATTATTATAATGCCTATCCAGCTATCGGAGACTTTAATAATGACGGGTTCTCCGATATTGTACTAAATATGGGAGGGGAGCAATTTTCCGGGGTGTACTTTTACTTTGGGGGGAGCAGCATGGACGCCCGAACCGATCACCAAATTTTATACAATGACCTTTATGATGAGCCAATGTCTCAATTCCAGGGCAGAGCGTTTGATGCGATGGCGAATATTGGTGATATCAACGGTGATGGGGTCGATGACCTGATCTTTTCAGCTTATACACCCCCGGATTCAAGCCCACCCACAAAAATTATTTTAGGGGGAAGTTCACTTTCATTTACCCCGGATATTGAATTTCCAAGAAATGCCGGTAATTACGTTGCATTGGGAGATTTCTTTGAAACGGGTATAAACCATTTTGCTCTATGGGGTGGATTTCAAGGACAGATTGATGCCGTACAGATTTTTGCAGGCTTTGATGAAGCAGCTGGCGATACACTATTTACAGATCCGGTAATGGTAATTCCTGCTCCGGTAGAGGCTGGCGATATTAGCTTTTATTTTGGTTTAACGATGGATTCTGGTGATTTTGATGGAGACGGAACACCAGATCTGGTCGTGTCACCGTTTCAGCATAGAAATTCAGATCTACAAGGCTTTGAGTCTGTATTTTTCTTTTCTGGTGGTGCAGATGCGGATTCTTTACCTGAAGCTTCATTCCCGGTGATTTTAAGTGATTATGCAAATATTTTGCTTGCTGAGAGGATTGCATCAGGTGAAGTACCCTCTGATGCTTATGCTTACTCAAGTATTGGTGAACTTACTACCATACCTGATATGAATGGCGATGGTACGGATGAACTATTGATGGGAACTACTCCTGGTAACTTCGGTGATGATGGTTTAACTAATGCCGGAATTTATTATGGTAACACAGACTGGGCACAAATAGCGTTAAATGGGAAAGTAGATATTCTCCTAACATCACCGAATCAGCTCTATGGTTTGGGTAGTAATAATAACAATATTTTGGCATCTACAGCGCATTCTGCAGTTGGGGATTTTGATGGAAACGGAACCAAAGAGTTTGTGATGCCGCAGCCAGACTTCAATTATTTACGTGATTATGTTTACATATTTGAAGATCCGTCATCGGTCAGTAATGAAGGCGAAACGGTCCAAACAGTTCAAGCTTTCAAACTTGATCAGAACTATCCCAATCCGTTTAATCCATCCACCATTATTAGCTATCAACTGCCAAGAAGCAGTGCGGTAACGCTGGAGGTATATGACATAACAGGCCGGAAAGTGGCTACATTGTTAGACGAACGGCAGGTTTCCGGTTCTCATTCTTTATCATTTAATGCTTCTGAACTTTCCAGTGGGATGTACATATACCGGTTAAAAGCAGGAGATTTTACCCAAACCCGAAAAATGATGCTGATCAAGTGATCTAAATGTTCAACGTTTCAAACCCTGGAGTTAAAACTTCAGGGTTTTTTAATGAGCAGTAAATTAATTATGCAACCGATGGCCCGAACCACGTTGGGGACTTCTGGAAAACGCATTCTTCATCATCTCCCTGAAAGCTTCTTGTTGGTCATCATTTAAAATTTGCTTCATATCTGTCATATGCTGATACATCGCTTGCTCCACCAAAGAAAATTGTTGGGTTAGTTCGGATAATAATGAGTCCCGTTTTTGAGGATCATCCGCTTCATCACTCATAATAAAAGTAAGATACTGTTGCCGTTTTTGGTCTAATGACCGCCTATGAATTCGCATTTCCATAAAGTGTGCTCTACGAAGGCTGGAAATTTTTTGGGATTGCTCTGAAGACAACCCAAGTCGTTGCTCCAGGCGTTGGTGTACTGGACTACGGTCGTCAGGACGATCTATTCTGCGATCAACAAAGCCTGGCTTTTGGAACCACATGGTTGCAAGAAGGAGAGCATTCAGCAGTACCATGATGATCAATCCCGCCATCGTCCATTTAAATTTTTGTTCGATGTTCATGGTTGTTTGTCCTCTAAATTTTCATAATAACTTAAGTCATACAGATCATACTCATAGATAAGGTCTGCAGCGACGTCTTCTTGTTGGGCAGTATCGGCCCATCCATCAGGAAACAGGGTTAATGAGATCATATTCAAAAGAATCAATAGGAAGGTGGCAGCCATGGAATATGCAAACGTCCGATCCGTTTTGGCCCGACCATCACTATACCGCCGGTCCATGCGAGTCCGCAAGCGGCTGTAGAAGAAATCATCGGTTTGAGCGGATTCTATACCGTCTATGGACCGAAATGTTTTTTCAACTTCCTGGTCAATATATTTTTTTTCACTCATGGTTCAGTCCAGTTCATTTTGTTGATAATAATCATATAGCTGCTTTTTTAGGTTTTCTTTCGCCCGATAAATGAGTGATTCTACAGCAGGAACACTGAGTTCCATCACTCCGGCAACTTCCTGGTAGGTGAGTCCTTCTACTTTTTGTAAGGTGAAGGCGATACGTTGCTTTTCGGTAAGTTTCTCAATTTCTCTGAATAAGATCTTAGCCCGCTCTTTGTTTTCCAGATCAATTCCGGGATGCATAAAAGCAGATTCATCGATTTCATCATCCGGATCATTCCTGAATGCAGACCCTAAAGCTTTGAAGAAACCGGATCGTTTTTGCCGTTTCCGGTATCGGATCAATTCCAGGGATTTGTTGACTGCAATTCGGTAGATCCACGTGAAGAGTGAGGCATCTTCTCTGAAATCACCAATTGAATCATAAACTTTCATAAATACCTCCTGAGCCACATCTTCAGCATCTTCCGGAGAATGCAAAAAGCCCAAACAAGTGTTATAAACCTGGTCTTTATGGCTATTAACTAAGTGTTTGAATGCGGCTTCATCACCTTGCTGAAGCCGCATCAAAAGTATTTGTTCTTCGATGGTCTCAATATTATAGGATGAACTTACCTTTTTGATATCAGGCATTATACTTTCCAAAGTAACTAAATAAAATGCAGGGCTACCAGTCCCTGCACTTTATTCTCAAGCTACCATCACTATCGGTTTCGTGGGCGCATGGGTCGGTTCCCTTTTTGACCCTGACCGCCTCGATTCAGGTGAAAAGTATCAAATTTGGCACGCTGTTCCTCCGTTAACAAGGATCGTATTTGTTGCTGGTGAGACATTCTCATCGTGAGCATTTGGGTATGAATTTCTCCGATCTCTTCTGCTATTTTTGTTGCTTCAGATTGGTCATAGTCATCTGATACGGCCAAAGCATTTAGTTGTGACCGTTTTGTTTGCAGATTTGCCCGAAGCTGTACCATCACTTTTTGTCCATTGGTATGAATGGTTTCGATGGCAGAAGCTTGCTGTTCGTTCAGGTCCAGCATAGTGATCATTCGCTGATGTCTGGGATTATTTTGTGCATCAGACATTTGAGCACATGGCCCTTGATTGAAGCCCGGTCTGTTGGGCCGGTTATTTGCGGGCTGAGCAAATACGGAAGCTGAAAAAGCAAATAGAAGAAATAAGACGGGGAAAATATGGGTTATCGTTTTCATAATATCATCTGTGTTATAGTTGGTGTTCACTTACTTAGATGACAGAGAGCCAAAAAACTTTCGCAAAAAATTTTTTAAAAAGGAAACGGAGCCGAGATCTTATCAGTTGTTTAACATGAAATAGTTTCATATTAAACAATTAAAAATAAAACAATAATGAGTTTAAAAGAAAAAATTACCGACGTATATAATCATGTTCAATCAGGAACCGCCATGAATGCTTTCGAAAAGTATTATGCGGATAATGTAGTAATGATATTAGAAGACGGGACAGAAGTAAAAGGTAAAGACGCTAATCGCGACCGTGAGAATGAATTCTTCGGAAGTGTGGAATCTTTTAATGGTATGGAAGTGGTGTCAATAACATCGAATGAAGAAGCAGGCTCTACGACTGTGGAGAGCTGGATGGATGTTACTTTTAAAGGTACTGAACAATCAGTAAAACTTGAGCAGGTTGCAACTCAAAAATGGGAAGACGGAGAAATCGTGAAAGAGCGTTTTTACGGAACCCAGCAAGGGTAACATTTCCTGTAGCATAATTATTATTAAAAGCCTTCTGGAAACAGAGGGCTTTTTTACTTTTTACAGCATTTGAGTAAAAATTGAGTTAATCAGATTCCAGGTATTTCATTAAAGAGTGCGTAATAAGTGAAGAATAGAATTGAAAGCTATAGTGACCAAATTCTAAATAATAAGCCTGGAGACCGTTATATTTGAATTTATTTAGCATGAATTCGAGATAAATTTTTTCTTAGTTCTCACCCATGTAGATGCCATGAAATTCGTTGACAAATGTAGAATTTTGTAATGACTTGTATTCTTATTGCACAAAAATAATAAAACTCAAAATGGGAAGAGCCCGCTAAGTAATGGTTTCTTGTATTGCCCCCAACGTTGTCATCCAGAGCACTCGCAGGGTTGTAATGGGTATCGCAGGGTGATCGCGATGGACTGTGTCCGAATACCGGCGTGATCTCAAGGTCTGCACGGGCGAGTAGTATTGAACGTTGAGATCCCTCGCGTAATAAAGACCAATACTTGGCTAAAATTTCGGCGACTCGGGATGACAACTTTTAGATCTATAATACTATTGGTTTAATAATATCATGTTCACATCTTTCTTGTCATCGAGATATCCAAAATCTACAAGGATGAACCCTTCTAAGATCCTAAACCGAACTCAAATTAATCTAACAATTCTTCATGCTGTTTTTCCCGTTCAACTCATTCTTCAGGCTTTTCCAGTTGGGTAAGAATTTCTTCATGAGTCCGTAAAATCGTTTGTTATGGAGTCGTTCATGCAGATGTGTCATTTCATGAACCACAACATATTCAAGTAACTCAGGCCGTTTTTTGGCAAGCTGAAGATTTAGCCAGATTCTTTGGGCCCGAATGTTGCAGGTTCCCCAGCGGGTTTTCATATCCTTGACGCCAAATTCGGTAACTGATACGTTCATGATTGGTTCCCATTTTTTGATCAGCTTGGGAATCTCTTTCTTTAATTCCGCCCGATACCATTCTTTCAGGACCTTAGCTTTCTTTTGGTTATCGCTACCAGGGCGGACATGCATTTTCACCATGTTGTCCTTTAGAATAACTTTGGGACTTTTATGCTCTTCAACAATTTTAAGCTGATACTCTTTTCCCCAGATAGAGTGTTTTTCTCCATCAATGAATGCCGGGTCTTTCGCTACAGTAAATTTTTCAGTTTTGGAAAGTTGCTCACGTATCCAGGGTAGTTTCGCGCGCAGAAAATCCTCTATAATGGAATCCGGAACGCTACGGGGAGCCGATACCTGAATTTTTTGTTTTGGAGGATAAACCCGAAGATTCAAATTCTTCACATTCTTTCTTGAGACTTCCACGTTTATTTTACCAATTTGAAAATCTTGGGTTCGGAAAGTTTTGTATCTGGGCATTTTATGAAAATGGAAAATTAAGGATCAGGAATTCCATAAAAATACCTTCTCATTGGTAAATATGAGAAGGTAAATCGAAGTGAACATTAAATTAACGCTCATACTATTTCTTAAGCTCTGGCTTGATCGTCAGTTGAGGGATATCCAAATGCTGAATAACTTGCTCCGTGGTTGAACCCAACAGCATTCTGGAGAGGCCAGTTCGCCCGTGGGTACTCATTACCACCAAGTCGCCATGTTCATTTCCATATTCGATGATCTCGTGGTGCGCTGCAATGGATTTAAGAATGACGGTCTTGAAGGCGATTCGGCTTTCTTCTTCATCCCCGTGGTGAATAAGGAAGTCGGTGTATTCCTCATCGCCATCTTCAATACTGAAATCATATTCTTCAAAATCCTTAAAAAACGATTTCAATCGTCCTTTCAAACCTCCATACACAGCGTCCTCGTCAATACCGATAGTGGTAGGTTCTACCCCATGAACATCATGGGCATACATCTCAATGACATTCAGCAATTCCAGTTTAGACCCAAATTTCTGGGCAAGGTCAAAAGCCATTGG
>JAVLBT010000024.1:0-26650 GCA_031580945.1 Gracilimonas sp. | reverse complement strand
GTGGCCATTGGAAAAGCCAAGAACGCAGGTTTACTAGCTATAAGAATGCTGGCAATGGAAAATGAAAAACTATCAAAAAAGTTAAAAGCCTATCATCAGAAAATGGCTGATGATTCTCTTAAGAAAACAGATAATTTGCTATGATTGTTTTTCAAAACAGTGCTAAGTATTGAACGAAAACATCATGCATAATTAAATTTACTCAAAGCTTTGTGAATGACTTAAAATAGCGTACTTTTGATGCCGGAAACATCATTCACCTTCATGGTGCTTTTTTCCAATCTCAATTTTAAACAGAATAAGACATTATGAATATTTACATCGGAAACCTGAGTTACGACGTTTCCAGCGAACAATTGCAAGAAGTTTTTGAGGCTTACGGTTCTGTAAGTTCTGCAAAAGTAATTACTGACCGAAATTCGGGACGGTCCAAAGGATTTGGTTTCGTTGAAATGGACAACAAAGCTGAGGCAGAAGCAGCCATAGAACAATTGGATGGCGCTGAAATAGATGGTCGCCCAGTTAAAGTTAATGAGGCAAAACCTCGCAACTAATCAGTCTCTTTGATTTGATTTTCAAGCCTTTCTCTTTTGGGAAAGGCTTTTTTATGTCAGTAACTTTTTATCTCATTCTGGGTAAGAGCAACTATAATTTGAACTAAAGTTATTACTATTATGATAATGACCACCACAAACACTATCGATCATAAAGAAATAAAAACTTATAAGGGCATTGTTACCGGTGAAGCAATATTAGGTGCAAATATCTTCCGGGATTTCTTTGCTGGAATCCGAGATATCGTCGGGGGACGTTCAGGTGCTTATGAAAAAGAACTTCAATCAGCTCGTAAAATCGCCTTCGAAGAAATGGAAATGAAAGCCAACAGTGTTGGAGCAAATGCGATTGTTGGCATTGATATTGATTACGAAACAATAGGAGCTAACGGAAGCATGCTGATGGTTTCAGTTAGTGGAACAGCAGTATTGGCGGAATGATTAAGTGATCAGTGATCTAGTGATAGCGTATTTTTTTGAAAATATTTTGTAAGGAATTGGTTTAAGAGACTCTTACTTCAATAAAAAGAAGAGCTATGACTTACACAGACTGGGTAAAACAGGTACACCCTGACATCAAAAATGATGTGTCGTGAAGAATAGAAGCAAATCGTCTTTCTTTGTATCTGGCTGATCTATGCTGATTTGATTCTCAGAAAATAATTCAACCGAAATACTTATCAATGGCAAACCATTTGCTTCGGTCCAGCGGATCAGTCAGTGCTAGTATTTTGGAGGGTTATTCACGCATTTCTACCAAAAAAGCCCGTTTTTATGAAATTGCTTGCGGCTCAGCTCGAGCAGCCAGAGGGTTGCATTTCAAGAGCCGGCATATTCTAATGCCTCAGTTAGCCTCAAAAAGAATACGCTTGATTACAGAAATCATAAAATATTGTTGAAAATGATCTTTGACCGAAGTAAAACCTATAAAGCTTAAAAAGGTCACTTCATCACTTTTTACCTAATCAAATCACTTTAATTCTACCCAAACATATCTTTCATACGAGAGAAAAAGTTTTTCGCGTTATCATCCGCATTTGAAGCATCAAAATTTTCAGCTCCTTTTAACGATTCAATTGCTTTTTTCTCTTTATCCGAGAGGTTTTCGGGGATGTATACATTCAAACGTACATATTCATCTCCAGCACCAGAATTGTTTAATCCTTGAATACCTCTGCCTCGCATTCTTAGCATTTTACCGGGCTGAGTACCAGGATCGATTTTCAGTTTTGCTTTTCCTTTTAGAGTTGGAACCTGTACTTCTGTACCAAGTATTGCGTCTGGTAGACTTAAAGTAAGATTATAATAAATATTGTTACCATCCCGCTGAAAGTGTTCGTGTTCTTTCTCCTCGATAAGTACAATAAGGTCTCCCGCAGAACCTCCTCGGCGACCTGCATTACCCTGACCTCTTAAAGTGATGTAATTTCCATTAGAAACCCCGGATGGTATATTCACCTTGATCGTTTCTTCTCCTTTTACCCGACCTTCACCCGAACATTTAGTGCATTTATTCTTAATAATGCGTCCATCTCCGTTACAGGTAGGACAGGCCTGAACATTCACCATTTGGCCTAACATCGTACGAGTCACCTGTCTAACTTCCCCCATGCCGTTACAAGTAGAGCAGGTTTCAAAGTCTGAATTCGTTTCGGCGCCGGTTCCACCACATTTATCGCATTTGATCTGTTTTTTTATCTTCAACTTCTTATCAGCCCCAAATGCAATTTCTTCCAACGTGAGGGGCATACGGATCTTCATATCCGATCCTTTTTGACCTGGCTCTCTTCTACGACGTGATTGACCACGACGAGCACCGCCACCAAATGCTTCTTCACCAAAAAATCCGGATCCAAAAATATCTCCAAAACGGCTGAATATATCTTCGAAGCCCATATTGTCGAAATCGACACCGGCTCCGCCACCATATCCACCACCTTGGCCGTTTACGCCTGCATGGCCAAACTGATCATAACGCGCACGTTTATCTTTATCTTTTAGAACTTCATATGCTTCAGAAGCTTCTTTGAATTTCTTTTCAGCTTCATCATCTCCTTTGTTTCTGTCGGGATGAAACTTCATGGCTTTCTTACGATAAGCCTTTTTTATTTCAGATTCTGAAGCACCTTTATCGACTCCCAGTATTTCGTAATAATCTCTTTTAGTTGACATATATATGAATTACTCGCTTACAATTACTTTTGCATGACGAATGGTTCTATTTCCAATTTTATATCCACTTTCCAGCACCTGAAGAACCACATCACTCCCGGTTTTATCATCGGGAGCTGGCTGTTTCATCATTGCATCATGAAGATTCACATCAAATGGAACACCTGTTTCATCGATACGTTCTACACCATGTTTTTCAAGTACATTCTTAAATTTATCAGCAACAAGTTGAACTCCCTCTAAAAAATTACTCTCAATTTTTGATTCCTCCGCTGCTTGTAACGTTCGGATCAGGTCATCTGCAATGGGCATAAAATCTTCCAAAGCACCTGCTTTTGCTTCCTCAAACAGCTGAACACGTTCCCTTTGTACTCTTTTTCGTACATTATCTAATTCAGCAGCCTTTCTCAATAGACTGTCTTTTGTAGAAGAAAGCTCTTTTTCAAGCTCTTCGATCTTTAAGTCTCTCTCATCATCAGGTTTTTGATCACTTTCAGTTTCATGTTCATCTTCTGATTCCTCAACCTGTTCAGTATTTTCGACTACTTCTTGCTGCTGTTCAGCTTCTTCTTGTACTTTTTCTTTGTTCATAAAATATGGCAATAATTAATTTTTTTCTTTTCTATCTCAATTAAAGCAAATAGCATGCCACCAGCATAGTTCAGAACGTGAAATGACAAACTTACTTTTTTATTAGGCTCTTTTGTTTAATTGGCAAACAAAAAAACCCTGACTGGGGTGAATCAGTCAGGGTTTAAGTAATCTGTTTAGCTAAATATTTAGTTCAGGAATTCATCAAATGTAATGGATACATAATATATAGCACCAAGGTTTGGTCCACCGTAGTTCAAAAAGTGACGGTTATTGGTGACATTACTACCACCTACTTTAATGATGGAATTCAAGTCTGACACTTTATAAGATACCTGTGCATCAACTGTTGAAACAGCTGGAACGGTTCCGTCTGCGAAAGAGGAGACCCACTCAAACTCGTCTTGCCATCTGTAGGTTACATTAAACCCTAAACTTTCTGTAATACTTCTGTTACTGAAGCTTACATTAAATTTATGCTCAGGAGTATTGTAATCAAATATAAAATCTTGATCTCGTTCTGTGATGAGCTGATTCCAGTTATAATTCGCTCCTAATTTAAAATTATTAGGTAAGCTATAGTCAAAACCAAAGACTGCTCCCTGAGACTCAACTTCTTCATCAACATTGGTATAAATTTGATATGTATTAGAAGCATCACCGGATAACAATGATTCAGCTGCACCTGGCTGGTTTAATGGCGCGGCGGCTTTCCGAATTCTAAACTGGGCAATAAAATCATTATAGATGTTATAATAATATGCCATGTCGAAAAATAACTTATCGCCTAATAAACCTTTATACCCAACTTCAAATGATTGAATTTGTTCTGGTTTAACTGGCTCAAACTCAGTATATGGCCGTAATAAACCAGGATTTGGTGTACCAGCTAAAACACTATTTGTGAAGTCATCCACGCTATCTAAGTAGTAAGCATTTTCTGTAATGTTATATTTTTCAGCAAGGAACGGAAGTCCACCAAGTAATCGTGCTGTCAAAACATTCAAATCAATATACTGCCCCTGAGTGGTAGGGTTTCTGAATCCAGTTTGATATGACGCCCTTATGTTTTGATTTTCTGCAACGGTAAACACTGTAGAAAGCCGTGGATTAAACTGTCCATCAAAGTTCTCATTTTTGTCATAACGCAAAGAAGCTGTCAGATCCAATCGATCTTCAAGCAAAGATTTTGATCCTTGGAGGTATCCCCCAAATTCATTGATCTCCACGCCGCCGGCATCGTCAAAGATCGTTCCGTTTGACCGCAGTTGATACTGACGGAAGCTCAAACCAGCCTGTAACTCCATAAAATCAATCTCATTCTTGAAATCATACTGGCCTTCTGTGTGGAAAAATCGTGATTGGTCATCAAACCTTGCTCCATTTGGAACCACTCCCTGCAGTGCACCATCTTTGGCTGCCTCAAAAGCTGCTGACCCTGGCGCAAATCTATTACCATCTGCCGCGCCTCTGGCAGCTAAGTGAAAGTTATTAACCAAACTCGAATTACTTAAAATTGCATCAACTGTTGCTTGGTTATACTGTGGATTTCCACCTTGTGCCTGCGTTGCTGCCTGAATTAGCCCACCTACAAAGGTTCCCCCATATGTGCCATACCAATCTTGTGTTGACAAATAGGCGTCATTGATGGCAAAACCAACGAAATCAGCTATGTAAGAATCACCGGAGTTTTCAAATGTTCCGTAAGCTCGAACCATAAAGTTGTCGCCGTCCAGCTGAATCTTGTGCTGAGAAATATAGAAATTACTCAAGCTATAACGCTGAGCTCCACTGTAAACAGACGTTCCATACCCAAAATTAAAAGTATAGCTTGCTTCAATGTTATCGTTCAACCGGTAGTTCAAAGAGGTTCCAAATTTAATATTCTGTGCATCATGGTCTACCAGATATTGCTCTTGATACCCTGTTCTTGCAACTGGTTGAGAAGGCAATGCAGCTACATATTTTTCAACTTCCGATTGGGGAACTCCGGTTTGTGCTGAGATTCCCTGTGCAATTTGACTGCGAGTAGCTGGATTAATACCCAATAACCCAATATTGAATGTCCCGTCATCTCCGTAGGTATGAACACCATCGAATGCGGGATTATTTGCAAAACCACTATTCAGGGCAGCGTTTTTATCGGTATAATTTGTTCCTACCCAATCCTGTGCCTGCGAGTATGAGAAATTTAACTTGAAAGCGAATTTGTTGTTAAAGGATTTAGCATAGCGAATCGCAGTTTCATACATCGGCTGGGGGCTGCCGGGTTCACCTAAATTTTCGTTGCTGTCCAAGTGGTTGATTCCTGATTTCACCATAACACTTAAGCCGGGATAGCGAAACGGATCTTTACTATTAACCAATAAAATTCCATTAAAAGCATTCGGACCATAAAGTGCTGAGGATGCTCCAGGCAAAAATTCCATACTTTCTACATCTAATTGTGAAGGGCCATTCAGGTTTCCTATTGGAAAGTTTAAGGCCGGTGCCTGAGTATCCATGCCATCGGTTAACTGAACCATTCGTGTATTCCCGGTTGAGTTAAATCCGCGAGAGTTCACGATCTGGAAATTAATACTACTTGTAGTCATATCAATTCCCTTTAGGTTGGCCAGTGTTTTATAATAATCGTCACTGGCAGAGGTACGAAGCTGAATGACGTCCTGTCTCTCAATCGTAACCGGTGCTTTGAGAATACTTTCTTCTACCCGGGACGCCGAGACAACGAAATCACCGCCTGCAATAGTCTCCTCTTCTAATGCAATTTCCAGGTCGTCTACAAAAGCCTCATTAATTTCAACTCTTTTAGACTTAAAACCCACAATAGAAACGATCAACGTCAATGGCGGGTCTTGCTGAACCGTCAAACTAAATGTGCCATCCGGCGCTGTGGCGGTACCAATAACCCGCCCATCAACACGAATATTCACCCCTGCAAGAGGTTCCCCTTCTACATCTGTAACAATTCCTGAAATCTCAGTTTGATCTATATTTGATGCTAATGTGATTCCACCTAAAGTAAATGTGAAGATCAAACAAGCACAAATAATACGTTCTATCATGTAACTCATAATATGATTTGTTTTATTTTGGGTTTGGTTAAATAAGCCAGCACAGATTTCCGCCAATATTTATTTTTTCCTTTAAACTGACCTTATAAAAATTTATAACCAAATAAACGCTTGTTTTCAGGTTAAATGCAAGCGCTTCCATCATTTAATTCTGCAAAATTTATATCTATATGGTATTCTGTGCTACTTAATTAATTTGATTCCAATAAACTCATGAAATTTTATTTTACTAATCCGATAATTCAATTCCTTGTTATCATCTTTAGTTTAATAGTTGGTTCTTGTAGCCAAATAAAAGCGCAGAATATTAATTCTGATCAAATACCTGCCATTCGATACCTCGCGCTTGGGGATTCTTACACTATTGGCACAGGTATAGATTCCCTTCATAATTACCCAAACCAGATTTCCGACTCGCTTCAGACGAGGGGGATTGCCGTGGACACTACCTCCATAATTGCCACCAACGGTTGGACTACCTCTGACCTTAAACAGGGTATTATGACACAATCACCTGATTCAACTTATACCCTTGTTTCTTTGTTAATTGGAGTAAATAATCAGTATCAGGGGTTAAATTTGGATATTTATCAAAAAGAATTCAAACAACTATTGGAAAATGCCATTGCTTTAGCAGGTGGTATCCGTTCAAATGTACTGGTTATCTCAATACCAAATTATGGTGTTACCCCTTTCGGACAATCAAGAAACCCGGTTGTAATAAGGCAGGAATTACAGGTTTATAATGATATTGCAAAAAAAATTTCTGTCGGCAAAAATATTCCGTTTGTGAATATTACTCCAGCTTCTGAGCTTGCAAAAAATGACCCTTCCTTATTAGCTTCCGACGACCTACATCCATCAGCAAAAATGTATGCTATGTGGGTAGAAGAGATGCTACCAACAATCATAAAAATCCTTAGTAATGAGTAAATTTGATCTGCTAAAAATTGGGAGCAAAAAAGACCCTATTACCGGAAAAGTATCTTTTACGGAGTCCATTCAATTCAAAATATCGATGGGTGTTGTAGTTACTGCTTTTATGAGTATTTATACGCTCGATATATTAGATTTTGACATTCCGGGTTGGTTGGACTTCTTTATGGCAATGGGAATTGTAATTGGCTATTTCTTCGCTTTTACTGCTTTGTTTTTTAGCCGAAATGCGGGCACTGTTAGAATTAAGGAAAATGTCATTAAGATCGATCCCAAGAACAGAAATAAGGGTGATTACCCTGACTCTCCCATAATCATCGATAAAAATACGTCCATTCACATCAATATCATACAATCTACAACTTTCATTCTTTCAAGGACATTACTGCATATTGAAATTGAAGACGGAGATAGCACCAAAGAACTCGGAATAATACTTCGAAATAAAAAGAAACATCAACAATATTTAGATGTATTGGAAAGTTGGTACAGAAACGGTTATAAGATCAAAGAATTCGATCAGTTAGGAAACCGGACATTTAAGTTAAACAAAGGTAAAAATTATGCAGAAGTTCAAAAGATCAAGCAAGAATATGGTATTGAGTGGCAGTAGGCTGAGTAAAATTACCTTAACAGTTAGTCTTCTTTTTTTTGGGATGAGTTGTTCTACACTGGCTCAGGAACCCGTTTCAGAACGAATCATAACGATCAATATGAGTGCATCTGAATTACTTCCCGCCAATCAGATTATTTTTAATGTAAATATAAATGCTGAAGCTGAGACGCCTCAGAAAGCCTTCCAATTGCACCGTGAAAAAGAATCTTTACTCGCAGAAACCCTTAAAGAAATTGAAATCAAGGAAGAGAATATTAAGTACGAACCTATTCGAATGAATAGAAGGCAGGTAAACGGGAACCGATATAATGATAAAACCCCAGAGTATGTAACTGTCACGAACCAATCAGTAAGTATAACTTTTGAAGATCTTTCCCTATATGAAAAAATACAGGTCAAATTGATTGAAAACGGGTTTGATTCATTCAGTGGTCAGTTTTCATCTTCTAAAATTGCCGAAGGAAAGGAAAAAGCCTTGATCTCGGCCATTGAGGCTGCAAAAAAAAGAGCTGAACTTATTGCCAAAACCTCTGGGGTAAAATTAGGGCCTGTTTCTTCCATCAACCACTCTGATCATCAAATTAGTATCCCCCGCTCATCTTCAAATTCAATGGAAATGATGTCTATGGCATCAGATGCTTCAATGATGGATTTTACCCAAACTGTAGAAGTTCGTGCAAATGTAAATATCAGCTACTTTATAGAGTAAGGACGATCATTCAATATTAAGAAATCAATAATTCTACGGCTGAGCTTTGTTTACTGCTATAAAAAACTCGGCCGTTTTTTCCAATCCCCTTTCTCCGTTGATCTCATTGTACCAATATTGTTCAATGATTTGGTCACTGGTTTGCATCAGGAGTTGCATTGTTCCCTGAGACTTATGTTCAGCAATCACCCAGTTTGAAATGATGTTATAGTTCAGCCGGTTATTGGCTCCAAACGTTTGACTTCTGTCAAATTCAAAAATCTTCCCCTCTATCACTTTTGTATCGGGGTATCCTTCTAATTTTGTGAACGATACGCTTGGGTTATCGCCGCGGCGAATAAATCCCTGTAAAGCGATGGGCCTTTTTTCTTCCGGAAGCTCCTTCATGGCCTGTAACCCTAACACAGCTGAGGCTTTATGGTGTCCGTGAAAGTTTTCAAAGGGCAGCATCAAAAACAAAAAATCGTAGGTACCTTCATGGAGAATTTCTACCATTCTTTCATGCACCCAATCCGTATTCCATTTATTAAGCGTTTCCTCCACATCTTCCGTGTAATAAAAATCAGGCTGATCAAAGAAAAAATAGTCTCTGATTCCGACGATCGCACCACCTTCCATCAACTCCTTTTTACGAATTCCGGGTAAATACTCACGACCAATATCTTCATTATCCAGCTCTTTATCGTAAATGTAATTTCCCAAAGTTGAATAAGTATAGCCTCCTTCCCCGTTTGTTAAGAGTGCAAGATCTACATTTCCTCCCAATAATTTTGTTGTTTTAAAGACCGTAGCTGAAAAGAGGGCATCATCATCAGGATGAGCAGTGACCAAGAGTATGTCAGGTTCATAATTTAATAATGAATCTTGTGCACTTGCAAAAAGGGCTGCAAAGCTAAATAAAATCAGAAGTACTATTCTTTTCATGATCATGATTTCGATTTAAAGTTGTGTGTTAAAATACTGTTGATCGCTGAGGTAAGAAAGCGCTCTTTGACCCTTTAAATATTACTTTTACCCCAATTTAAAAAAGTAAATTCATTGTAACTATTCCTTAGTATTACTACTATATCTCAATATAGAATTATGGAAATTGCATTAAACACATACTCCGTCATCTTACTATTCATTGGAGGCATAGCAGGTTGTATATCAACCTATCTGTTTTTCAAAAAAGGACGTGCTATTCAATACTTTTCTCTATTGATGCTTGGAATCACCATTTGGTGCATTGCCTATGCCTTTGAGCTTGCATCCTCTTCTTTAGGACAGATGCTCTTTTGGATCAACATCGAGTATATAGGTATTGCGCTGATGCCGGGATTTTGGTTACTGTTTTGCATTCAATTTTCAAGCTATGAATCTCTCCTTACCAAAGTGCGGGTTTTTCTCATTTTTCTATTTCCTGTGCTCACCCTCTTCTTTGTTTGGACCAATGAATATCATATGCTCCATTATTCCTCAACATCTGTTGTTGAGATTGAGGGGTTACAACTGCTGCGGCTGGAATCGGGAATTTGGTATATCATTCACACCATTATCTTCTATTCTTACCTGCTGTCAGGAATTGCTTTTTTAGTTAAAAAATTTATCAATACCAATCAGCTTATCCGCAAACAAATTGGCATGATCTTAGGGGCCGCCTCAGTTCCGTGGCTTGCCAATGTTCTGTATTTAACAGGATACCGGCCTTTAGAATATATTGATGCCACTCCCTACGCATTTGCCATAAGCGGGATCCTGATTTCTGCAGGATTATTCTGGTTTAAATTATTTGAAATTCTTCCCATTGCCCGGGAAAAATTTATTGAGCAAACAAAAGATGGCATCCTCATCTTGAATACAGAATTCCAGGTCTTAGACGCCAACGCCGCCGCTTTCAATATCATCAGTAATGAAATTGATAGCCCACTTATTGGAGAGATGGCAACGGACATATTCAAGGAACAACCGAAGATCTTAGAATTAATTCAAGAATCTGAAAAAGAAAGCTGCGAATGGGTCGTAACGTATGAAGATGAAAGCAAGTATTTTGAGATCACTAAAAATATTTTTAGAAATAACACTGGAAAACGTACCGGTTATTTCATTGTCTTTAAAGACATCACTCTTAGCAAGCAATATGAGGCTGAATTAATTACTGCCCGCCAAAAGGCCGAAGCTGCAAGTAAGGCAAAATCAGAGTTCCTTTCACATATGGGACACGAAATTCGTACACCGCTTTCTGGAATCATTGGTTTTGTCGACCTTATGGAAGGCGAAGACCTTGAGGAAGAGATCAAAGAATATATTGCCATTGTTGGAACTTCTGCGAGATCGTTGTTACATATTGTGAATGAGATCCTTGACCTTACAAAAATTGAATCAGGTAGCTTAAAACTCTTGCCGGAAGAGACCAATATCAAGGAACTCTGCAAAGAAGCTACCGATCTTTTTGCATGGAATGCATCCTCTGAAAAACTTAAAATAGAGTATGAAATTGATTCGGAGGTGCCGGATGAGATCATTGCCGATAAAACAAAACTCAGGCAAATTATTATTAATCTGCTTGGAAATGCTATTAAATTTACTGAGGAAGGAGAAGTCAAGTTATCTGTTGAGAAGCCTGCGCCACAGTCTGACCTCATCCGTTTTTCAGTAGCTGATACCGGAGTGGGTATAGCAAAAGAAGATCAGGCTAAAATATTTGAATCTTTTACACAGATAAAACCTAAAAACGAAACGAAAAAAAACATAAAAGGGACCGGATTAGGACTTACCATTTCTAATAAACTATTGAAATTGATGGGAAGTAATTTAGAATTAGAGAGTGAACTTGGGGTTGGAAGTAATTTTTATTTCGAGATTCAACCTGATCACTTCACCAAGCTATCTTCAAGTCAACAAAGGTGATTTATAGATATCTTTAAATTCATTAAGTAACAGATTATTAAGACTGACTTTTTAACAAAGGTTTTACTTGTTGCCAAATAGTTTCAGCAATAACCTGATGCCCCTTTGGGGTAGGATGTATTCCATCGCCCTGCATTAATTCTTCGTTTCCTCCTACCTTATTCATGACCATTGGAATTAGGGGTAGATCATTCTTTTCCGCAAGTTCCGGATACATAGACTCGAACTCACGGGTATAATCCTGTCCTAAATTCGGGGGAACTTGCATTCCGGCTAAGATAATCTGAACTCCAGGATACTTTGCCTCTACTTTATCAATAATTTGTTGAAGATTTTTCTTTGTATCTGACAGGTCAATACCTCTTAAACCATCATTCCCCCCTAATTCAAGTACCATGATATCAACTTTCCGCTGAAGAACCCAGTCAATCCGACGCAACCCGCCCGCTGAGGTCTCCCCGCTTAAACCAGCATTTATCGCTTCATAGTTCAATCCTAACGAATCAATTTTCTGTTGAATAAGTGCTGGGAAGGCCTGACTTTTATCTACTCCCAAGCCCGCCGTTATACTATCTCCAAAAAACAAAATGGTTTTTGTATCAGCATTCTGAGCCATTGATGGGGTAAATGCGAACAGCGATAAGAAGAACAAAATTAGTTTCATGTATTTTTAAACAACTTTAAGGTTATCAAGACGTAAGTTTATCATGAAATAAGGAATGTTAGTGCAATAAACCGTTGTTTGTATCGGTATCATTCAAAATAAAAGAAGAACGTGTCAAATATACTCGAAGTAAATCAGCTTTTCCGTAAATTTAAAAGCGGTGATAAAATACTCACCGTTGTAGATGATATTAACTTTTCAATTCAAAAAGGAATATCCTGCGCAATCGTAGGCCCATCAGGATCTGGCAAAACGACCTTGCTCGGCTTATGCGCCGGATTGGATCGTCCAAGCTCGGGTAGTATCTCACTAAATGGAATTCCTCTAAATCCGCTAAGTGAAGATGAACGCGCTGAGGTAAGAAACAAACATGTAGGATTTGTATTTCAAACTTTTCAACTGGTTCCAACCTTAACTGCTTTGGAAAACGTAATGGTACCGCTTGAATTGCGTGGTGAAGCAACAAATGAAGTGCAAAAAAGAGCTGTCACACTACTGGAAAGTGTAGGCTTGGGTGACCGTACACATCATTACCCAACCCAGTTATCAGGCGGTGAGCAACAACGAGTGGCTATAGCCCGGGCATTTATCAATCAACCCAAGATCTTATTTGCCGATGAACCTACTGGAAACCTGGATACAGAAACCGGGGAGTACATTGAAAAACTGATCTTTGACCTCAATGAGCAACAGGGTACCACTCTTGTATTGGTTACTCATGACCTTGAACTCGCAAAAAAATGTGATCGCATTATTAAACTAAAAAACGGTCAGGTATTTGATGATTCTCATACAGAATCTAAATCCAATAAATTAGAAATTATATGAGCCAGCAATCTAATTCTTGGGTGTGGACACTAAAGATGGCATGGCGCGATTCGCGCTCAAACCGCTCAAAATTATTTCTATTTATGGCTGCCATCATTGTTGGTGTGGCAGCCCAGGTTGCCATCACCTCTTTCCGGGCAAATTTAAACGAAAGCATCCAAGAACAAGCTAAAGAACTGCTGGGTGCTGACCTTGAAGTTGAAAGAAATGCGCCATTCCAGGAAGAATTGCAAACGGTTTTAGATTCTCTGGGTGGGGATGTTTCAACTGCCCTCGAATTTAATTCCATGGCTTATTTCCCGCAAAATGGAAATACGCGGCTTTCTCAGATATCGGCAATTGAAGGTGGTTTTCCATTTTATGGAGATCTGGTTACGGAACCTGCTTCTGCTGCCCTGACTTTTCAGCAAAATAATGGCGCTCTTGTTGACGAACCCGTGATGAGACTCTTTGAATTAGAACCCGGAGACTCCGTCAAGATCGGGCAGACAACTTATAAGATAGAGGGAGCGCTGATTGAAATTCCAGGACAGCCTGTCGCCGCTTCTTTTTTTGGCCCAAGAATCTTTATCCCAAAAAAAAATGTGGAAGAAACTGGGTTGCTTCAGCGGGGAAGTCGTTTAGAATATGTTTCGTGGCATAAATTCCCTGATGGAACCGACATGGTCTACGTGGACAACCGCCTGGAACAGTTAAGAGACAAAAAGGGCTTGCGCTTTGGTTTTGATACGGTATCAGAACGTGAGGAAGAAGTAGGTGAAGCTATATTGTATCTATCAAATTTTCTGAATTTAATTGGATTTATAGCCTTATTGTTAGGCGGAATTGGCGTTGCAAGCTCAATTTTTGTTTATATCCGGCAAAAAATAAATACCGTCGCTATTCTAAGATGCGTTGGTGTTTCTTCCAATCAGGCACTGATGATTTATCTCATACAGGCAGCTGCTATGGGACTTACAGGATCCGTTCTTGGAGCCACCATCGGCTCGGCGATTCAATTCTATCTCCCGGTTTTAGTACAAGATTTTATACCTGTAGATATTGAATTATTCATTTCTTGGTCATCTGTTGCAATTGGAATTGCAACCGGTTTAGTCATTTCTGTTTTATTTGCACTATTTCCCTTGTTGGCTGTTAAAAAGATCTCCCCCCTCTATTCTTTGAGAAGTATTAGCATCAACCTTATTGATCTTCTTTCAGCATATACCAAGATAACATTGTCATCCGTTCTGTTATTTTTTATAACAGGATATGCGTGGTTAATGATAGGATCTTTGATTCCTGCTCTATGGTTTACCCTTGGATTAGTGACCTGTCTTGGACTACTGACAGGTTTTGCTAAACTGATCATGAGATCATCCCGTAAACTTCTTCGAGCAGGCTTTTCTTATGAACTGCGACAAGGACTCGCTAATCTTTACCGGCCCAATAATCAAACGACAACGTTACTATTAACTTTTGGGCTGGGTGTAACCATGATTAGTTCCTTATACCTAACACAAGATATGCTACTTGACCAAATCGACTTCGGGAACCAACGTGATCTACCCAATTTGGCTTTATATGATATTCAATATGATCAAAATGAGGGAGTCAATGATATTATTCGCTCAAACGGTCATGAGATCTTACAAAATGTCCCGATCGTTACCATGCGGATTCAATCCATCAATGGCATGGAAGCAGAAGAATTAAGAACCGACACCACAAAAGATGTAAGCGGCTGGGCGCTAAATCGAGAGTATCGTTCAACCTATCGAGACAGTCTTTTATCCACTGAAGAAATTGTATTAGGGAAGTGGGTTGGGCAGGCCAATGGGTTTAACGAAATTGTACCTATTTCTTTAGAACACGATCAAATGGATAACCTTGATGCTTCTTTAGGTGATACGCTAACCTGGGACGTGCAGGGAATCCCAATTGAAACGTACATCGCCAGTACAAGACGTGTAACATGGGATCAGCCATCACCCAATTTCTTTGTCGTGTTTCCCTCCGGAGTACTTGAAAATGCACCACAGTTCTTTGCAACAACTATTAACACCGAAAACCGGGAAACCTCTCTTCGACTTCAGCAAGAATTGGTTCAAAAATATCCAAATGTTTCAGCCATTGATGTAGGATTGGTTGTTCAAACTGTACGTAATTTTCTGGATAAAATAACCTTCGTCATTCAATTTATTGGCCTTTTTAGCATTATAACGGGCTTGATCGTGTTAGCTGGTTCTGCTGCAACTTCCCGTTTTCAGCGAATTAGGGAAGCAGTACTTTTGAGAACCCTTGGCGCAGCCAAAAAACAGGTTATTAAAATTCAAATTATAGAATATGCTTTGCTTGGAGTGATGGCCTCACTCACAGGACTTATACTGTCTTTGGGAGCCAGTATCTTGATCGGTTATTTTTATTTTGATATAGAATTTGTACCTAACTTTTACATCATCGGCATAGAAATACTTATTTTAACGATACTTGTTCTTTTGATAGGATTATTGAATACACGGGGCGTACATAATAAACCACCACTTGAAGTTTTACGGGCCGAGGTTGCTTAGCTGGATATTATCATCCATACAGTGAGTTAATTTATATTTGCTCCACACTCTAATCTGCATTAACCTTAAGCAAAAATCAGATTCAACATGGTTAAAAAGATCAAAAAGCGGATACCTGTACCTCATTTTCTTAGACAGCGTAGAACGACTAAAAAACCGGGGCAAGCTCCCGGCACCCTTAATTTTATCGGAGAAAAGCGTTTAGAAAACGTTTCATTAGATCTCTACGATTATGATGTTGATCAACTTGGGGAATATGACATTTCCAACATTGAGGAGAGCACACCATATTTGGAATCTCCTTCAAAAACATGGATCAACATATGTGGGCTCCATGATGTTGAAAAGCTAAAACACATCTGGAATTATTTTGAACTACATCCTCTGATTCAAGAAGATATTATAAATACCAACCAGCGGGCAAAAATTGAGGAGTACCCTGACCACCTGTTTTTTGTGCTCCGAATGATGAGTTTTCGGGAAGAGACTGGGGACCTTAATGTAGAACAAGTAAGTATCGTGCTCTCCAAGAACAGTGTATTATCCTTTCAAGAGGATGATTTTCCTATTTTTGATCCTGTTTTACATCGTTTACGTAATAAAGCTCCCCGACTCCGCAAAGAGGGCCCTGATTACCTGGCTTATGCCCTCATTGATACAATCGTAGATCATTATTTTAAAGTAATGGAGAAGTTTGGAGATGAAATCGAAGCTTTAGAAGATAAAATCCTGGAAGACTTTGATAATGACACACCTCAACACATCCATGCATTACGCCGAAAACTGATCTTTTTCAGAAAAGCACTTTGGCCACTCAGAGACAGTTTAAATACACTTTTAAGAGAAGAGTCCCACTTAGTTAACGAGGAAAATAAAATCTATTTTCGTGATGTTTATGACCATTTGGTTCAAATAATAGATGGTGTAGAAAACTATCGGGATATGATTCTGGGTATGTTGGATATGTATATGAGTCAGGTAAGCAATAAAATGAATGAGGTCATGAAAGTGCTTACTATCATTGCAACCATCTTTATTCCTCTTACTTTTATAGCAGGCATCTACGGAATGAACTTTGAGTATATGCCGGAATTATCGGTTCCATGGGCCTATCCTGCAGTATGGGGCGTGATGATTGCAGCTACAATTGGAATGATTTTTTACTTTAGAAGTAAAAAGTGGTTATAAACATAAAAAAGAAAGCCTCAATCAAGAGGCCTTCTTTTACTAACTACGGAGTTATTGTTGGGATTTTTGGGTCTACTATAACATTAAAAAAGAAATCTTATTCCAGCTAAAATTTTGATCGTTTGGATATCATGATCAATACGTTCAGATCGTGCTGCTCCACCATCCTCATAATCGAAATAAGAATATGCAATAGAACGGTCGTTCCAGAACGAATATTGTCCCATAAGATCTAATACTACATTATTTGAGATACTTGTGGTAAATCCGGCTGACACTACATTTTTTGTTGCTTCAAAAGCTGAGCTTCTCCCAGGTAAATAAGCATAACCCGCTTTGATCTTTGAATCTTTATTCACCGCAAACCCAATTCCAGCTTTTAGGTTGGTAGTGGGCTTGTAAGTTGAACTGATGAAATTTTCAATTTCATCTTGTTGGTCCCTTAAAGCTACTTTAGTATTAAAACTTAAGTCATTCCCTGTTATAAAATCTAACCGTAGATTGGAATAGTTGACATATTCAGCGGAGGCTGAAAAATCAAATCGCCAAATCTTGGATAAGGTTATGCCGGCCTTAAATTCTGCAGGTTTTTTTATTCTGTATTCGTATACCCCATCACTTGCAAAATCAGATTGAAATGGAGTTGAACCATCATCAAGCTCGGTAGTAATAGATGAATAATATTGCTCCTGAATCACTGTAGTTGAGGGAATGAGATAACTTAATCCGATTTTAAATTTATTTGAGAATTCGTATAGCAAGCCTCCCCGAATTGCATATCCAACGATATCTGCGTCTATCTCATCATAAGTTAAAATATTATCTACATCTGTAAATTCTCCCTCTGTATCTGAGGGAATAAAAGCAGCGTTGTAGAAATCAAATTTATCGATTTCAAGAAAATTCCGACGGTACTTATAGTTACCTGAAGTAATACCCGCAGAAATACCAACGTATAAATTTTCCTGGAATTCAGTTCCAAAAAAGAAGGAGTATTCACCGATATTGGTCGATTGTATGATCTCAGCCTCTTGATTAATTCCGGGAAAACTTGTGAAACCAATTCTAAAGATTGATTCCTTGTACGTTGAATCAACATCACCCCAGTCTGTTGCATAAGCATCAAAGGCTATATCATAATAATCACTGTCGGTTTCTCTAAAACCATCTGTAATCGTACTTTCGGTATTTCGTCCCTCAATTCTGGTCACGTCCTGCATATCAGACAGTTGGTTATACCCAGCTCCTAATACAAAACTTCCCTGACTGGTAGGAATCTTATAGACCACACCGATATTACCAAACCCAAAATTATTATCCTCTGACATTTCCGTGTTATCCAGATAGCTGTTTTCCATCTCAACCTGGGAATTATAAAGGCCGAAGTTGAATGAATTTTCTTCTATCAAAGCTATCGTTGCTGGATTGTCCACAAAGCTGCCAAAACCGTTCACAGATGAAACGGATGGCAATAATCCATTTGCAGCATCTCCGTTAAAATTTTGTGTACTAAATTGAAGTGCCAAATTCACATATGATGAAGGCATATTTCCATCCTGTCCATAGGAAGTGAAATTACAGGACAATAAAAGGGCTGTGAGAACGAATAAAACTCTCTTCATATAATAACTGACCTTAATAATTTTTGATTTGGAATGCTGCCTTAGTTGCCGCCTCGGCTTCTTTTATCAGAATTTGATGAACTTCCTCTGCTTTTGGTTCCTGATGAACGTGATTTTGAAGAGCTTCGGGTAATCGTACTTCTTGATGATGACCGTGAAGTGTTCGTTCGAATACTTCGACTATTGCTGGATCGATTGTTGGAATTATTGAATCTTGAGTTAAATGGGGAATCTGACCTGTTGTTTGTGTTATAATTTGAGCGATCGATTCCTAAGGACCTAAATAAATCATTCATGTTCACAGCTCTTTTTGGAGCTTCTCTGTATTTAACTTTCCGAGGGGGGATTGAATATGTTCTGCTACGTAAATCCGATATGTTAATATCCCTCACAGAAGTCTGTCCAAAATTTGACTGATAACTATCATTTCCCCTGGATCTACTTTTACCACTATCACCATTAGAAGAGCGCTTTCCTACTGATGAATTACTTCCCCGACTTCTGGAATTGATAGTATTTCCACGGCTTCTATCAACAGAAGAACCTCTGTTACGACCTACTGAACCATTACTTCCAGACGACCCTCGCATACGTGTACCTGTGTTTACACTTCGTGATCTTGTAACCCCATTCCTACCATTGTCAATTCTGTTCTGATTACCACGATTTAAAGCACCATCACCGCGCGATCTGGAATCAAGATGGAATGACATACCACTATTGCGAGGTCCCTTTTTATATAGATCTGCAGTTCTGCTATACCTTTTACTCCAGTGATAAGCATTGTAATAAGAAGTATAATTATAGTAAGGATTTCCCCAATAGCCGCTGTAGTAATGAGGTCCATAATAACCCCAGTTGCTATGATATCCTGCATAATAGCCGGCGTAAAAAGCAGGATGGTCAAAACTTCCGAATGCAAACATTCCTCCAAAATAAAACGATGGGTGTCCAAATTTCCAGTAATAACTTGGGATATGATATCGAAACCGATTAAATCTGTAACCAAAATAATGAGAGGCGTTACTTGTTCCCATCCAGCCATCTGCAAAGCCATCTCCGTACCCTTGGTCATAACCTTGCCAGTATAACTTATAGGCATAATAATCTTTATACCATTCTTTTGTCTCAAAATCCTGATAGTAAATACCCATTTCCTGAAGGGCTAATTCCCGTTCTAAGGCCTCAGACTCTGGATCTGTGTTATCAGGAATCGTATTTTTTTGTTGAGTAGACTTAGTTGCCGCCCCCTCATATTCATCCCAGGAATAGTTGGAACTGTATGTATAGTCTTCTACAGGAAACTGATCATAGGTTTGAAACTGAGTATAGCAACCTGTTATCAGAAAAGGTAAAATAAAAAGGAAGGTCAGGTGGAAAGATTGTTTAAACTTCATAACAGATACCTGTTTGGGCTTTGGGTTAACTACTGATGATAAAATAACAATGCCAGCCATTCTATTTTATCACATGTTAATGTGAGCTTTAGATCTCGCCTCGTAATGATTTTGCAATAACTTCTGCTTTTGAGTTAACATGCAATTTTTTGTAGATGTTCCGGATGTGCGCTCGTACAGTATCAATAGATATGTCAAAACGATCAGCAATCATTTTATAACTCAGTCCGTCGACCAATCCGTTCACAATATCCTGTTCACGGTTTGTGAGCATACTATCTTCGTTTTTTTTAGGAGCCTCCTCGTTAAAATGTGAAATCACCTTTCGGGCTATTTGTGGTGACATAGGGGCTCCACCCTTCATTAAATTCTCTATTGATTCTTTAATTTCAGGCAAAGATGTATGTTTCAATAAATAACCCGATGCACCTGCTTTTAATGAGTCAAAGATCTTATGAGAATCATGATAAACGGTTAACATAATGATCTCAATTTCCGGATACTTTGATTTAATGATCTCCATACCTTTTATGCCCGACATTCCAGGTAGCTGTATATCCATAAGCATAACGTCAGGACGTTCATGTTCTTCGAGATGATCCAGCATTTCTTCAACTGAGTCAACCGCTACAGGACAACTCATACTGTCTTGCATATCTAAATATCTCTGTATCAGATCTCGTATTTTTTTATTGTCTTCAACTATACCGATTACAGCCATAATTTCTCCTTAGTTCGTATTCAATTTACCTTCCACTTTGATTGAAAATCCATCTAAAGTATCAATAGTAATATTTGCGCCAATTCTTTTCGCTCGCATATCCATGTTACGTAATCCATGTCCGGTTTTCTTGGTTCCTTTTCCAGTCGTCCCGTTATCAGAAATAATAAATTCAAATCGGCCGTTATTATTCTCCATTTTGATGTCTACCCGATTACCGTTTGAGTATTTTGCTATATTATTAACTGCTTCTTTAAAAATCAGATATACGTTCTCTTTTACAGATACGGGTAGCTTGTTATCCATATTCAGGTTATCGAAATCATAATCAACAGTCATATTTTTTTGTTCAAGGGTATTGAGTACATAATCCTGCATCCTGTCGGTAAGGTCTCCAAGTGTATCATTCCGTGCATCAATGGACCAAACTATATCATCAAGGCTTGAGACAATTTTACGGGACTGTTTTCCAATCTGCTGAAGTGTTTTTTGCAATTCAGGGTTTGTATCAGTGGCTTGCAAGAAATCTGATTGAAGAGCAATTTCGGTCAAGCTGGCACCAACATCATCGTGAAGATCACTGGCAATACGAACTCGCATACGTTCAATATCTATCATTTTGCGAACACGGTAGTAGTTATAAAATAGATATATAATTCCAATTAAAAGTATTATGATCATCATCCAAAACCACCATTGCATCCAAAAAGGAGCAATTATACTGAAGCGAACCTCTTCCACATCCTCACTCCAGGCACCATTTATATTTCGGGCATGAACTTTAAATACATATTCCCCCGGTGGAAGTGACGGATATTTGACGGAGCGGCTGGTTGTTTTTTGCCAGTTTGGATCAATATCGCTTAACTGATATTCGTATAAGATCTGGTTTGGTGCGGTAAAATTTATCCCTGAAAACTGTATTTCCAGGTAATTTTCTTCATGCGAAAGTGTAAAGTGCTCACCTGATTCATATTCTCTGCCAGATGCATTAATACCAGTAATGTGTACTTTTGGGGGAACCGGGTTTCCACGATAGGCCTCCGGATTAAAACGGCTTAAACCTTCAACAGTACCAAACCATAGCATACCCTTAGAATCCTCAAATACTGCCCCCAGATTGAGTTCATTTGCAATCAAACCCTGTTCAGTATTAAGTACCTGAAAAGCCTGCGTTTTATTTTCATCCGAACTGAAATATGATTCAGCATCGAATCGAACTACACCATTCGTTGTACCTATCCAAAATAAACCATGCTTGTTTTGATGTATGAAATAACACACATCATCTGGCAATCCATCACTTCGAGTAATACTTTGAAAACGAAGGCCATCAAACCAGGCAATACCCCCAAATGTTGAGACCCAAATTCTACCTTTGTCATCTTTTTCAATATTCATTACCGCATTATTTGGTAATCCTTCTTGAATAGCAAAACTTTGAAATTCACCATCTTTATACCGAGTGACGCCCCCATATGTACCGATCCATACTGACCCATCATCTCCTTCAACAGAGCTTAATACACGATTACTGATCAATCCATCCTGCGATGATATTTGATTAAATTCATTCCCGTCATATCTTATTATGCCGTCATCATACGTGCTGATCCAATAGATACCTCCCTTGGTTTCCATAATATTCCGTACCCTTGGATATGGGAATTCTTTTTGACTAAAGACCCGAACGTTCTCATTGTCCATAATTGCTAAACCAGCACCCATTCCCACCCAAATGCGTTCTTTGGAATCTTTAAATAAGGTATAAATTTGGTTGTCGGTAAGTTGATCGCTTATTTCATGTGCGAGAAATTCGCCGTCATTCAACGCAATAATTCCACCCCCAAATGTGGAGATCCAGATCATACCGTTCGCATCCTCCGTGAACGAGGTAACCAAATTATTCGGTAATCCTTGCTCTGTGCTATAGTTTTCAAAATAGTCTCCCAAAAAAAGATTGACCCCCCCACCGTAGGTGCCTAACCAAATGTTGTTTTCGTTGTCAATGAGTGAAGATTGAATGATCTCTGTTGAAAGTCCTGACCTAACACTATAATTTTTGAATGATTCACCATTAAAAAAACTTGCCCCGGATTCAGTACCTATCCAAATATTTCCATTTGTTGTGATCGTGATTGTTTGTACTTGGTTATTTATTAAACCATTCTCGGTTTTTAACACCTCAAAATTTTTCCTGCTGTAATTATAACGGTATACTCCATTTCTGGTTCCTATCCATACTTCTCCGTCTGGGGAAACCTGAATATCTCTAATTCTTTGGTTGCCAAGCCCACTTTCTTCGGTGTAATTAACAAAATTACCTTCTTGTAAAACCGTAATACCAGATCTTGTCCCAATCCAGATATCATCATTTTGACTTTCCTGAATAGACCGAATTCTGTTTCCTACCAAGCCATTGTTCGTTGTATATTGCCTGAGAAGCTGATCCTGAGTGAATTGCCATACACCATCACCGTCTGTTCCAAACCACAAATTTCCTTCTTTGTCTTCTAAAATAGATGAGACAGTTGAGTTGATAAGTGGATCTAATGTATCAATTTTATATATACTATCTGCTTGTACATAGTTAACTCCACTCTCTGAACCAATCCATATTTTACCGCCACTCCCTTTATAAAGAGACCGGATTCGGCTGCTATTAAGTCCATCCATTTCAAAGAAGGTCTGGAAACGTATACCATCGAATTTATTTAACCCATAGCCAGTACCTAACCAAATGTATCCCTGCTCATCCTGAATCATGTCATGTACAACGGATTCACTCAGCCCTTGTTCGATGGAAAAAATACGAAATGGGTACTGCTGAGCCTTTGCTACTTGCAGGCCACACATAATGAATAAAGCTATTATGGTGAACAAATTTTTCATGATATCTAATGTAACGCAATCACAACGGGATTAGTAGCGAAATATAATTTTTGCATAAAAAAAGCCCCGCTCAAGTTAATGAGCGGGGCTTTAAATATTTGTCAAGCGTTTAAGAACTATTCTTCTTCATCTGAAGAATCTTCTTTTTCAGCTTTTGAAGCTTTGGCTTCTTCTTCAGCTTTCTTCTTGGCTTTTGCAGCATCTGCCTTTTTCTGAGCTTCAACTTTTTCTTTCTCTTCCATGTCTGCTTTAAGAGCTGCTAATCCGGACATTTCACCAAGTGTGGGAGCACCTGTTTCCATATCTGATTTTTCAACTTTTTTCTTCGCTTTTTTGGCTTTGTTCTTATCAGAATCAAGCTGACTTAGTTCGATGTTTTTACTTTGCTCATCGAAATTTAGGACGAAAGCATCTTCAACTTTATCGCCTTCTTTGTATTCGGCTTCTACTGATTTGGAATAATTCAGGAATGCTTCAGCTCCTAATGAGAGCTTAACGAATACCCCTTTATCGGTAGTTTTGACGACTTCGCCTTCCACCTTATTACCAGGTGCGTATTCTTCAGCATATTTTTTCCACGGATTATCTTCCACTTGTTTGTGTCCAAGTGTAATACGACGATTGTCGAAATCTATTCCAAGGATCACTACTTCGATTTCCTGATCTTTGTCAACCACTTCATTTGGATGGTCAACTTTCTCTGTCCAGCTGAGGTCAGAAACATGAATCAAGCCATCAATACCAGGCTCAAGTTCAACAAATACACCAAAATTGGTGAGGTTGCGAACAACACCGGTATGCTTGGATCCAACAGGGAAACGATCTTCGATATCTGCCCATGGATCATCTTCAAGCTGCTTCACACCAAGTGAGATCTTCTTCTCTTCTTCGTTGATGTTCAGCACAATACATTCTACGATGTCGTCCTTCTCAACTAACTGAGATGGGTGCTTGATATGCTGTGTCCATGACATTTCAGAAATGTGGATCAGTCCTTCAACTCCTTTTTCAAGCTCGATGAATGCTCCATAATCTGCAATAGAAACTACACGGCCCTGAACTTTCATGCCCTCAGGGTACTTCTCATTGATTGATTCCCACGGATGCGGCTGTAGTTGCTTCAGTCCGAGAGATACACGTTTGCTCTTCTCGTCGAAATCAATAACCGCAACATTCATGCGCTGATCGAGTGATACGATCTCGTTTGGATCGTCCACACGTCCCCATGAGAGGTCTGTAATGTGCAGAAGTCCGTCAACACCACCGAGGTCAATGAATACACCAAAGTCAGTGATATTTTTAACGGCTCCTTCAAGAACCTGACCGGCTTCAATGGTTTCAAGAATTTCTTCACGCTGCTCCTCAAGATCAGACTCAATAAGCGCACGGTGAGAAACAACCACATTTTCAGCGGCCATATTGAGTTTAACAACCTGGAATTCCATGGTTTTTCCAACATAAGCGTCGAAATCACGAACTGGTCGTACATCAATTTGAGATCCGGGAAGGAAAGCATCTATACCCATAACATCTACAACCATACCACCTTTGATACGTCGCTTGATATATCCTTCAATAATGTCACCATCATCATGCGATGCTTCAATTTTCTCCCACGCCTGCAGAATATCTGCTTTGCGGCGGGAAAGGATCAGTTGTCCTTCTTTATCTTCTACGCGGTCCAGAAACACCTCGATCTCATCACCGGGCTCCATTTCTTCCAGTGCTTCATTCGAGAATTCATTGACCTGAATAATACCTTCAGATTTGAAGCCTATATCGACCACAACATATTTTTCATCAACAGAAACTACGCGGCCTGTAACAATTTCTTTTTCTTCAATTTCATTAAGGGTATCCTCATACATCCCCACCATTTCTTCATACTCCTCATCAGAATATTCATCAGAGGGTCGTTGTAGGTCTTTGAGGTTATACACTTCGCCTTCTACATCCCCGGAAAAAACGTGAGTCAGTGTTTCTTCTTTACTCTCTCTTTCTTCCACTTCTTCAGCTGTTTCTTCATTATTCTCAATGTCTTCAGCTTCCGTTTCAATTTCAGTTTCAGAGGTATGTACTTCAGCTGTTTCTTCTTTTTCAGCAGTTTCCTCTTCCATTGAAGTAGTTTCTTCAACCACGTCTTCGGTGGTATTTTGTTCTTCTTGTTTTACTTCTTCAGTCATTATGTTTTGGTTATTGGTTTACCTCACAATTGACTTTCAACTGTGGGATAAGTTTAAGGTTTAAGTTTTCTGTTTTGAAATTAGTTGATTGATCTTTTGGCTTATGAAAGCAACTTGCTCGTCAAAACTCATGTTTGATGTATCAACTAAAATAGCATCATCAGCTTTTTTTAGCGGATCTGCGGCTCGGTTGGTATCCACTTTATCTCTTTGGGAGATATTTGCTTTTACTTCTTCCAGCGTTACGTCTTTTCCCTGAGCTTTAACTTCTTCGAAACGACGTTCAGCCCTGGTTTCCAAATCTGCAACCATAAAAAACTTAAGTGCAGCATCGGGAAATACAGCGGTTCCAAGATCCCGGCCATCCGCTATATACACATCATGCTTAACAACGTCACGCATTAAATCATTAATAAATGTGCGAACATTCGGGTTGGAAGCTACCTCACTTACGTGCTCAGAAACTTCCATTGATCGGATCTCATGACTCACGTCTGTATTGTTTAGTACAGCGTGAAATTTTTCATCTTTGAAATAAAATGAGATTTTGCTTTCTTCCAAACGGTCAAAGAACACGTCATGACTTTTATCAGCGTTCAAGTAAATAAGCGTAGCAACACGATATAAAGCTCCTGAGTCAAGAAATTGAATCTGAAGATTAGCCGCTACGGCTTTGGCTGTTGAACTTTTACCGGACCCTGCAGGCCCATCAATTACTACTATCATAACAGAACAGCTAAAATAAAGTTATCTACTTTATTATTCAATCATTTCTTGTTTAATATTTTCATAACTCTTAATTTTGGTTTCTCGATAAAAATCGGGTAATAACAATTCATAAAGCACCGTTTACCAATGCCAATAACAAAACAAGCAAAAAAGCGAGTCCGTCAGGCTGAAAAAAACAGAAAACATAATCGCGCCCGACGCTCAAAGATGAGAGAATTGATCAAGGATGTATACGAGATCACCGATAAAGCTGAAGCAGAAAAAGCTTTGAAAGAAGCTGTTTCATTCCTTGATCGAATGAGTGTAAAAGGTATTATTCATAAGAATAACGCC
>JAVLBT010000242.1:0-502 GCA_031580945.1 Gracilimonas sp. | reverse complement strand
AAGCGTTCTCTCCCTTGCGTTGCAGGGGAGAGACAGAGTGGGGTCGTGTAGCCACTGCTTGGGATAAAAATCGATAGCAAAATAGTGGATAACCAACAAACATATCCTGAAAGCCCGTCATTGCGAGGAGGCTTGATGCTGAAAATTAGAATATGAAGTCGAACGACGCGGCAATCTCCTCAATACCACTTGGGATATCATAAAAGAGGCGTTGGCAAATGAGCAGCCTTATTCCGGGAGATTGCTTCGGGTTGAGTTCCCATTCGGTCACAGCAACCCTCGCAAAGACGGTTGATGGTAAGATTAATCCAAAACCACTTTCCAACTCAAATCCACCAACATTTGCGAGGAACTCGGATATTGAAGCTAAGCTTAGATTGTCAAACGACGAAGCAATCTCGCAAATACCACTTAGGATATTATAAAAGCGTTCTCTCCCTTGCGTTGCAGGGGAGAGACAGAGTGGGGTCGTGTAGCCACTGCTTGGGATAAAAATCGATAG
>JAVLBT010000241.1:0-507 GCA_031580945.1 Gracilimonas sp. | reverse complement strand
AACCGATCTTAAGAAACTGGAAGAAGAGATCTATGAAAAGGCGGGAGAGGAATTCAATATCAATTCTCCTCAACAACTCGGAACCATTTTGTTTGAGAAAATGGAACTCCCTGCCGGTAAGAAAACCAAAACGGGGCAGTATTCCACAGCTGAGTCGGTATTGACCAAACTGGCTGTGAAATATGAAATGCCGAGCCTGATCCTGGAATACCGACAGCTGGCGAAACTTAAATCAACCTATGTGGATGCTATCCCTGAATTGGTCAATGAAGAAACCGGCCGGGTTCATACCGAATTCAATCAAAGTGTGGCAGCTACCGGTAGATTGGCATCCTCAAATCCAAACTTGCAGAATATTCCCATTCGCACTGAACGGGGACGGGAAATGCGGAAAGCCTTTGTGGCAGAAGAAGGTTTCAAGTTGATGTCTGCCGATTATTCTCAGGTAGAATTACGAGTGATCGCTCATATTGCCGAGGATAAGGCGATGATAGAGGCCTTTAAGAA
>JAVLBT010000240.1:0-542 GCA_031580945.1 Gracilimonas sp. | reverse complement strand
CTGCTGGATCACAAATGGTAATAGAATTGATGATCTCATTTGCCTCTTTTACAGTCACCGATCGGTTTGGTCCAATATGAAAATGTAAATCGGAGAAGGTAAGCTCTTCACTATTTTCTATCCCAGCCTCTTTAATGAACTTTTCAACCACTGCACTTCTCAAAGTCTCTCTCGCCATATACTCGGTAATAAAGCCGGGAGTAAAAAACGAGCCGTCCTTATAACCGTTAATTTTTTCGAAAATTAGCCCAAGTACAGATGCATTGATCAATCGTTTATTATTGGATTGAACTTTACCTGAAGTTTCCGCACTGAAATTAAATGCGTCCAGAAAACGCAACAGATACTCTAAAGTATTAAGAGAGCTATTAGTTTCTTCCGGACCTTTCTTTAGTATGCTTTTATTCCAAAGTTCTAACTCTGATTTATCATCAAGGCCTGAGATTTGAATTGTTGCTTTTTCAAGTTCAGTAGAATCAAAAAGGGATGAATTTAGATAAGGAATATGTCCAAACTTACTTTGTACTGCCTCAGATCGTTCA
>JAVLBT010000023.1:0-27167 GCA_031580945.1 Gracilimonas sp. | reverse complement strand
CCAAGAATGAATTCGCAAATTATTTGCTCTTTGGAATCACGGGTAGCGGGAAGACAGAAGTCTACATTCATGCGCTGAAACAAGTCATTGAACAGGGAAAAGGGGGTATTGTTTTAGTTCCGGAAATTGCGCTCACTCCGCAAACGGTTTCCCGATTTTATCGAATTTTTGGGGATGATATCGCCATGCTTCACAGCCGGATGACCAGCCGTGAGCGGCTTCAGGCCTGGCAGGATCTGAATTCCGGTAAAAAGAAAATAGCTATTGGACCTCGATCGGCGGTGTTTGCCCCGGTGCAGAATTTAGGGATTATTATTCTGGATGAGGAACACGACAGCTCCTACAAACAAATGGATCCTGCGCCAAGATATCATGCTCGTGAAACTGCGTTAGTTAGGGCAAAAATGAATGATTCGGTCGTTATCATGGGCTCGGCCACGCCCAGCATGCAGGCACTAAACATGGCTGCCAAAGGTAAATGTGAATTGTTGGAATTGAAGAAAAGGCATGCAAATGCGGTACTTCCCGAAGTCAAGATTCTCGATCTTAAACAGTATACGGGCGCCATGCAAAGTGAATTTGCCGTTCCGCTATATCAAGCTATGGAAAAAGCGATGGAAAATGATGAGCAGATTATTCTCTTGTACAATCGTCGCGGTTATGCTAGTTATTTACAGTGTGAAGATTGTGGACACATTCCCGAAAGTCCCGAAAGTTCGGTAAGCCTCACTTACCATAAAAGAAAAAACCTGCTCATGGATCATTACACCGGCTACTCGCGAAGAAAAGATACAAAGTGTGAAAATTGTGGGTCGCCTAATCTAAAAGTGCAGGGATCTGGAACACAAAATATCGAAGAGCAATTAGAGGACCTCTTTCCACATGCAAAAGTTATTCGTTTTGATCGCGATTCAACATCTCGAAAAGGAGCTCATGAGCGAATATTGAAGGAATTCGGGGATGGGAATGCAGATATCTTGGTGGGCACACAATTAGTGGCAAAAGGGCTTGATTTTCCAAATGTTACGGTTGTAGGGGTGGTCAACGCAGATACGGAATTAGCATTTCCGTCATTTCAGGCTACGGAACGAATGTATCAATTATTGAGCCAGGTATCTGGACGATCAGGCCGGGGAGATAAACCAGGTACCGTATTTTTGCAAACACGTCAGCCAGACAATCCCGCATTGATCTTTGCGAAAAACCACGATCACAAGGGATTTGCAAGGCAGGAAATGGAATTTCGAAAGCCGCTTTATTATCCTCCATATTCTCGTTTAATTCGATTTGAGCTAAAATCAGCAAAAGGACATGAAGTAAATATGGCAGCCCACGCCCTCAAAAATTCAGCCTCGCGGGTAGCACCTAAAATTCCAATTCTGGGGCCATCACCTGCTGCAATTTTATGGATCAATAAAAAATATCATTGGGAAGTAACAATAAAGATAGATACACAAAAAGGAGGGCGTTATATTGAAGCCCTGCTTGATAAAATATTGGAAGTATATGCTGCGGATATAAAGGGAAAATTTTCATCCGTAAGAGTTAATGTGAACGTAGATGCAATAGACTGAAGAATAAATTTCAGAAAGCAGTTAAAAAATTTGCAAATACCCTTTCAATGTAAGTATTTAGTAATGAATTCACTCCATACTTAAAATTTGACATTATGGGAGAAGAGCGAGTAAAACTTGCTGACGATAACGAGCAAGTCCAAAATTTTATGAAACATGTGCTGCGCGATCTGCGGGCACTTAAACAAATGCTGGAAGACGATTGGATCGAAACTGACCCCATAAGAATTGGGGCTGAACAAGAGTTATGTCTGGTCGATCAAAATGTGAAGGCTTTTCCAAAATCAGGAGAGGTACTGGATAGACTTAGTAAAGGCAATAACTACACTACCGAGTTTGCCAAGTTCAATCTTGAGATCAACATGGATCCCTTGACGTTTAAAGACAATTGCCTCTCTGAAATGGAAAATAATCTACAAAGAGATGTTGAGCACGTTCGAAAAACGGTTCGTGAATTAGGTGGTGATATCCTGCTGACTGGTATTTTACCAACCATTCGTAAAATGGACCTGGATATTAAGAACCTGACCCCATTACAGCGATATGAGGCACTTTGCAAGGCCATCAACAAGCTTCGTGGTAAAGAATATGAGCTCCGGATTCAGGGTATGGATGAGTTACTGATGAAATTTGACTCGCCTTTACTTGAGGCCTGTAACACCGGGTTCCAGGTTCACTTACAAGTAAAACCAGATGAATTTGTGAATCGATACAATGCGGCACAAGCTGTTACAGCACCGATCTTAGCATGTGCAGTAAATTCACCAGTACTATTTGGTAAACGCCTGTGGGCTGAAACAAGAGTAGCACTTTTTCATCAATCTGTTGATACTCGGCAGGTGGGTGAACATCTTCGTGATTCAAGTCCGCGGGTCACTTTTGGTAACGAATGGCTTCAAGATAGTATTTTAGATATTTATAAAGAGGATATTTCCAGATACAGGGTGATGCTGAGTGCCGAAATTGAAGAAGAAGTGGAAAAACTTATGGAAGAAGGAATAGCTCCTGAGCTCATGGCTCTAAAGGTGCATAATTCCTCTGTTTACCGTTGGAACAGGCCCTGCTATGGAGTGGGAAACGGCAAGCCACATCTAAGAATAGAAAACAGAATTTTGCCATCCGGGCCTACAGTTGTTGATGAAGTTGCGAACGCAGCTTTTTGGCTCGGGTTGCTTAATGGCTTTGAGGATGCCTACAAAGATATTACACAGAATTTGGATTTTGATGATGCCCGGTTAAATTTTTTCGCAGCTTCTAAAATGGGTTTAGATACCAAATTTGTGTGGACAGGAGATAAAAAAGTAACCGCGGTAGATCTTATTCAGGATGAACTTTTGCCCATTGCCCGGAATGGATTAAAGAAGGCAGATATCAATACATCAGATATTGATACGTACCTGGGTGTGATTGAAGAACGGATTGATTCAGCACAAACAGGATCTTATTGGGTAGTAAAATCGTATGGTAACTTAGTAAAAGAGAGTAATAGAGAACAATCTCTTACAGCAATTACGTCTGCAATGATCAAAAATCAGAATAAAGGAGAGCCGGTACATAAATGGGGTTTAGCCAAACTGGAGGATATGGAAAACTGGAAACCCTCCTCATTGATGGTCGAAGAATTTATGACCACAGATCTTTTTACCGTTCGGAAGGACGATATTATTGAATTTGTTGCAAATCTTCTGGACTGGCGAAAAATTAGATATTTGCCTGTAGAGGATGACCAAAAGCACATTATTGGGTTAATAACAATGCGACAAGTTCTGCGGGAATATTCAAAAAACCATGATCTTGAAAATGATACCGGTTCAAAAACCGTAAACGATATCATGATCAGGAATCCAATCACCATTCACCCGGAAGCTTCAATAATGGAAGCAATTCGAATATTGAGAGAACAAAAGATCGGGTGTTTACCTGTAGTAAAAAACGGGCGGCTTATAGGTATAATTACGGAAGGTAATTTCATGAATATTACGATCCGACTACTAAAAACATTAGAAAACAAAAAATAATCAGCAGCATCGAAGCATTGTCTACAGAATTAATGCAAACCAAAGAAGAGCTTAAACAATTAGATGATAAAGGCCGAATAATCTGGAGTCATCAAACTGAAGTGGGTCCTATCATGGTGATCTTTGCCGGGGTTCACGGAAATGAAAAAGCCGGTTTACACGCATGTAAAAAAATTGCACGCTCCTTGAGTACCATGACCGATCAGATACAGGGTTCAGTGTATATGATAAAGGGAAATTCCAAAGCTATAGAACTGGGGGTACGGTACTTAGATATTGACCTAAACAGAATTTGGGATGACCTTCAATCCGGTTCCGAAGAACTAAGCAACACAGCTGAATGGAATGAGGCACTGGAAATTCGAAATACCATACATCATCTGATCGAAGATTATGATGAGGATATGAAGGAGATCTACTTCATCGATCTACATACCACTTCTGCCGAAAGTTGTGCTTTTATCCCCTTTAACGACACGCTTGAAAACAGAAAAATCGCCATAAGGTTTCCAGTTCCACAAATATTAGGAATAGAAGAGTCGATACATGGAACGCTATTAAGCTATATCAACGACCTTGGATTTCCGGCTATAGGTTTTGAAGCCGGTAGCCATGATAATCCAGTCTCTATTGAGCGATCTGTAGCGTTTATATGGTTATATCTGGATTACATAGATATCGTGAACCTGAATTTTAAAAAGGTTTGTGAGCTTGAAGAAATTCTCAGGCCGGATACCGATATCCCGATAACCTATTATGAGATCAATCATCACTACCTGGTTAAACAGAATCACACATTCAAAATGAAAAAAGGGTATAATAATTTTGATAGTGTTCAAAAAGGCGATCTACTGGCTTATGATCAGGCAACCAGCGTTCATGCACCTGTTTCAGGTTTTATATTTATGCCACTTTATCAAGAGAAAGGAAATGACGGATTCTTTATCCTGAAAGAACGTTCACCGTTCTGGCTGGAAATATCCTCTATTTTCAGAGATTCGTTTATAAACGAGTATCTTGAATACCTTCCGGGTGTAGATAAATTTCAAGAAGGTGCATATATCGTTAATCTTAGTATAGCTCAGTTTTTTGTAAAGGAAATTTTTCACCTTTTGGGATACAGAGTCATAAGAAAAGACGAGAATAGATTGATCTGTTATAAACGAACTTGAAGCTTAAGGTTCGTTTTTTAAGCTGTCACATAGGCTGTATATTTAGGTTTTTGGTTCTTGGCATTGTAACCTGCCTGTGATCAGATAAATATTACCACAACATTTATAAATGAAGAACGACTACGAATTTATTGATGGTACCCGGTTATCATCGGTCATTGAAGCATTGATATTTGCCAGCGATGAGCCGATCACGGCTTCAAAGATTCGCGAAATCATAGTGGATAATGAAGAACAGATCGAGATCACAGAAGAAACTGTCCGGGATTTCGTAGAAAAACTGAATCTGCGTTATGATGAAAATGGATTAAGTTTTCGAATTCAGCGTTTAGGAGGCGGGTATACCTTTGTCACGGAATCGAAGTACCACTACTGGTTGAGTATTTTTCAGCACGAAAATGCATATAGAAAATTGTCTCAGTCGGCTATTGAATCGCTGGCTATTGTAGCATATCGCCAGCCCATCACAAAACCGGAGGTAGACCAAATCCGAGGGGTGGATTCGGGCTACATATTACGGCAGCTTTTAGAAAAAGCATTGGTAGAAGTTTCGGGAAGAGCGGATAGCCCCGGTAAGCCACTTTTATATCGCACCACTAAACACTTCCTGCGGCATTTTGGAATTAATTCGGTGGAAGAACTGCCTAAGCCGCGTGAAATAGATGAGATCTTGAAGGACGATGATATGGCAGAACACCGACAATTGTTGATGGAACGGCAGCTGATGATGGATGAAATGGAAGAAGCCGAGGAAGAAAAGTCTAAGGAAGAAGTAGCAGATGAGCTTTTTGAGGAGTTTGAAGCCAAAAAAGCATATCGGGAAGAATATGAAGAAGAAGATGAGGATGAACATCCTCAAAAAAATAAGAAAGAAGAACAACAAGAAGAAGACGAAACTACCCACGAGGAAGAATGAGTAAGCCCAAAGGCGGAAAAAAGAAGTACAAAAATAAAGCTGACAATAAAAAAGCGGCTAAAGTTGACCAAAATTATTCACAGGAAGAAGAAATACGGTTGAATAAATTCATTGCCCATGCGGGATTTTGCTCCCGGCGCGAGGCTGATAAATATATCTCAGCTGGCAAGGTACAGGTAAACGGACAGGTTACAACGGAACTCGGTACTAAAGTCCGTCGAAAAGATTCGGTAGTGGTAGATGGACAAAATTTGAGCCTTGAGCCCTTTGTATATCTGCTTTTGCATAAATCCAAGGATGTAATTACTACCACTGATGATGAACGCGACCGAACCACTGTGATGGATCAAATTGAAGATGCAACAGGGTATCGGGTATATCCGGTAGGGCGTTTGGATAGAAATACAAGCGGGTTATTGATACTCACGAATGACGGCGACTTAGCCCATCGCCTCATGCATCCCAGCTATACCGTTCGGAAAACGTACCTTGTAACAACCGACACGCAACTAACGGAAGCTCAGTTAGAACAATTCTTAGATGGGGTGGAATTGGAAGATGGTTTAGCCAAAGGATACAACATCACACAGTTCGTAGATGACCCGCATTCTTTTGAAATGTCTGTCTTTGAAGGCCGAAATCACCTGATAAGGCGAATGGTTCAGTTTCATGGAACAGTAGTTACCAAGTTAAAGCGAGTGGAATATGCAGGCTTAACGCTTAAAGATGTACCGATGGGGCGCTGGAGGTTTTTAAGACAAAATGAAATTAATAACCTCCGAAAATTGGTTAAGCTCGAGACATTAGATTTCAATAAAGATAATTAATTAAGGATTTTTATGGACGTCAGCAGTATTTCAGTTTCATCCGGTGCAGTAGATTCTAACGAAGGATTACCCATTCGATATGACCTGTATTCTCCCATCTCAAGAAATGGACTAAGTTTTCCGGTCATCATTTTTTTACATGGATTTAAAGGATTCAAAGATTGGGGACCCTTTCCTGATATTTGTGAAGAATTGGCTTATGCAGGTTTTGGGGTGGTAGCTATGAACTTTTCACTGAATGGTATTGGTAAGAATAAAGAAGAATTTACGGAGTTGGAACTCTTTGAACGTGAAACCATTTCGCAGGATCTGGATGATATCGGAACCGTAATTGAAGCTCTGCAAAAAGGTGAGATCTCAGATAACCATTCTAACTTGAACACAGATTTTATTGGGTTGATCGGGCATTCTCGCGGAGGACAAACCGCAATTGCTGCAGCAGTGGAATATGCTCCAGTGCAATGTTTGGTCACCTGGTCTGCGGTGGCCGACTACAGAGAGCGATGGTCAGATAAGATGAAAAATGATTGGAATGAGCATGGCTATACGGAGATTGAGAATTCTCGGACTGGTCAATTGATGAAAGTTGGAAAAGTCGTATATGAAGATTCAATGGAAAATGCAGACCACGTAATTGCAATTGAACGTGTAAAAGAATTGAGGATTCCCACTTTATTCATTCATGGCCGTGATGATGAAACAGTACATTATACCAATTCCGAAAAATTACACATTGCATGTAAAGCACGAGACAAAGAGTTGCGATTGGTAGCAAATGGAACCCATACTTATGGAGCAGCTCATCCATTTGAAGGAAAAGAATTTCCCAAACCATTAGCTGAAGTCCTTGATTGGACTGAAGGATGGTTTTTGCAATATCTAAAGTAGATTCTGAATCTGAAGAAATAATTAACTATTTGAACTCAAATTTACTCAGATATTTACGTTATAGGATGTTTTTTCAGTAAATATTTAATTAAAAGCGCTTTCCCCGCATTTTATAATTTTCATTTCGTTCAAATATGATTTATTGTGTGTCCGTGAATTTTTTTCACAATTTTAACAATAAATCAAAATTTTGCAGATGAAAAAGCTACGATTCTTCAGCAGCACTTTAATATTGCTGCTTTTTGCTACAACCGGTTATTTACATGCCCAGACCGTTTCTGGTATTGTAACTTCAGCCGAAGACAACGAACCTCTACCAGGAATAACAGTACTACTCCAAGGCACTAATATAGGTGTTGCTACAAATGTGGAGGGCGAATACGATATTGATCTCAATAGTGATCAGTTCCAGAATGGAATTTTAACGTTTTCCGGTGTTGGTTTTGTTCAACAACAAATCCCCGTTAACGGGCGATCACAGATAGATGTTCAGTTAGCCACAGATACTCAACTACTTGACGAGGTCATTGTGGTTGGATTTGGTTCTCAGATCAAAGAGAAAGTTACTGGAAATATTTCGAGTGTATCAGCTTCTGATATTGAAGGAGTTCCAGTAAATAGTTTGGAGCAAGCGGTGCAGGGTAAAGCAGCCGGTGTTTTTATTCAAACCAATAATGGTAAACTGGGACAGGGCATTCAGGTACGTGTACGTGGATCGGCCTCTGTGTCTGCGAGTAACCAACCATTGTATGTAATTGATGGAATACCGGTTACTACAGCAGATCTTTCCATTAACGCAGCTGCTACAAACCCATTGGCGGATATTAACCCAAATGACATTGAGTCAATCGATATCTTAAAGGATGCATCCGCTGCAGCTATTTATGGTTCCAGAGGTTCGAATGGTGTAGTTTTGATCACTACCAAATCGGGTAGTTCTGGAGCTACACAGTTTGATGTAAGTTATGCAGCAAGCACAAGCCAGCCATCCGGGAAAAAAGACTGGCTGAACGGAGATGAATATTTAGAGCTGTTTAACGAAGCTTTTGCAAACTCTTCTACGGATGGTACCATAAACGGAACTATTTTTGGGTTTACCAGAGATGGTTTATTTGATACGTTTATTCCAGGTTGGGATCAAGGGTTTGATACCGACTGGCAGGAGCTCGCTTTTCAGGATAACACATCTCATAAATTTGATCTTAGTGCAAGTGGCGGTAACGAAAGCACAACATTTCGCGTAAGTGGTCAGTACAGCGATCAGGAGGGTATCATTATTGATAACACCTTTGAGCGAATTAGTGGTCGTCTGAATCTTGATCACACCGCAAATGATAAGGTAAAGATTGGTACTAATCTGAATTTGATTCAAACAGTTAACAACCGACTTTCTACAGATAATCAGTTTTCAACACCTATTCAGCTGGTTGCTCTACCTCCGGTTCAACGTCCTTTTAACGACGAAGGGGAACCTTCAAGGCAAACCGTTTATGATAATGGCTTACTTTACAGAGATGGAGCTACATTTGAAACAACGGTATTCAGGGCTTTAGGGAACGCTTACGTAAATTATGAACCTATCGATAACCTGATCATCCGAGGTGAGCTTGGAGCTGATGTGCTTGATCAGAATGAGGAACGCTGGTATGGTAGTTCTGTGAGCCAATTTACAGGTGCTGCCAGAGGAGCTGCTGATAATCGGTATGTGCGTGTAACGAACATAACCTCCCAGGCCTATGCGAATTACATCAAAGATATCACCGAGGATCATTCTGTAGATGTAACAGCAGGTCTTTCTACACAGCAAGTGCAAACCGATCAGGTTTATGTAAGTGGTATTGATTTTCCCAATGACCTTTTCCGTCAGGTAGCAAGTGCTGCAACCATCGACGGAGGTACAGCAACAAATACATCTTATAGCTTTACCAGCTATTTTGCACGTGCAAACTATAGTTTCAACGACACGTATCTGTTTAATATCAGTGGAACCATTGATGGCTCTTCTCGTTTTGGTGAAAATAACCGATATGGTTTTTTCCCGGCAGCCTCAGCAGGATGGATTTTATCTAACGAGTCTTTTGTAGAAGATATAGATGAAGTTAGCTTTTTAAAGTTACGAGCCAGCTATGGTTTTACAGGAAATGCGGAGATAGGGAACTTTCCCTCCCGAGGATTATATGGAGCAGGTGCATATGGTGGGGCTTCGGGTCTTGCACCAACGCAATCACCTAACCCTGACCTGAAATGGGAAACTACCCGGCAGTTTAATGTAGGTATTGACCTTGGGTTATTTTCAGATCGAATTACAGCCGAAGTAGATTACTACAATAAAAACACTGAAGATCTCTTGCTTAACGTGAATGTTCCAGCATCTACTGGGTTTACATCACAGACAAGGAATGTTGGTGCTCTTGAAAACAATGGTTTTGAGTTTGTTCTGACAACTCGAAATTTTGTAGGCGATCTAAACTGGTCTACGACATTTAACTTTGGAACCAATCAAAACGAGATCACAGACCTTGATGGACAGGTTATTGAAGGGTCATTTGTGAGTCGCGCCGTCGAAGGGCAACCTATTGGTGTGTTCTTTGCACGTGAGTATGCAGGTGTTGATCCCGATAACGGAGATGCCTTGTATTACGTACATAGCGCAGATGGGAAGGATTACAGCGCAGGTACTACAAATAGCTTCAATGCAGCAAACCGTGTCGTTATCGGAGATCCAAATCCTGATTTTCAGGGTGGTATTGGAAACACCTTCAGCTTTGAAGGTTTTGACCTGAATATATTTTTCCAATATGTATACGGAAATGACATCTATAACGGAGGTGGTACATTTCAGTCAGCTAACGCAGATTTCTTTGATAACCAAACCAAAGATCAGTTAGACCGATGGCAAGAACCTGGTGACATCACCGACGTTCCGGAAGCAAGATTATTAGGTGGAAATGGTACCGGAGAATCTTCACGCTACCTAAGCGATGGCAGTTATCTCCGATTGAAAACCGTAACGCTTGGATACTCCCTTCCCCAAGACATCTTGGATGAACTATCATTAAGACGTGTGAGAATTTATTTCACCGGCTTGAATCTCTTGACTTTCACACAATATGATGGATGGGATCCTGAAGTCAATACTGACTTTACCGCAAGTAACATTACGCTGGGAACAGATTTTTATGCTGCTCCTCAGCCTAGAACCTTTGAAGTTGGTATAAACTTAGGATTTTAATGAAAGCCAAAGAATCTAAAATCGATTTAATATTTCACACTATGAAAAAACTAAAAAGTAAATTTATACACATATTCGTACTGACGGTATTTATTACCGCAGGATGTGACGGATTGCTGGATATTAATCCAGAACAATCCATAGACGAAGAAATTGCACTAAGTACCTCAGATAACGTAGAAGCCGTATTAGTTGGAGCCTATAACGCTCTTTCTGACGATGACCTATTAGGTGGACAACTTCTGTTCGAACCTGATCTGTTAGCTGACAATCCGGTTACGAATGAGGTACAGTGGACCGGAACTTTTGAAGAGCCGGAGCAAATCTGGAGAAAAGACATTCAGGTTGAAAACGGTCAGGTTGCACAAACCTGGATCGCAGCATACAATGCTATCAATTTGACTAATAATGTTCTTTCTGCATTAGATGTGGTCGATGCAGATATCAGAGACAGAGTAGAAGGAGAAGCACTCTTTATCAGAGGGATGATATACTTTAATCTGCTGAAATTATATGCATTGCCCTACAGCAGTGGCAATATCAATACAAATTTGGGAGTTCCAATTATTACGACTCCGACCAGTGAAATTTCTGAGGCCAATGAAGTTCCAAGGGAAACCGTTGAAGCTGGTTATCAGCAAGTATTGGAGGATCTTCAAGCAGCGGAAGGTTTGTTACCTCAAGCCAATGGAATATATGCTTCAGCCCCTGTTGTAGCAGCTATTTTATCCCGAGTTCATCTGCAAATGGGTGAATATGACTTAGCACGTCAGGCTGCTGACAGAGTGATAAGCTCTGGAAACTATGCACTTACTCCAACATATGAAGAAGCATTTAACCGTACTTCTAATAGTTCGGAAGATATATTTTCTATGCAGGTGAGTGAGCAGGACGGGGCAAATTCTATGAACCTGTTTTATGCAACTTCAGAGTTTGGCGGTCGTGGTGATATACTGGTAAGACCTCCTCATATTGCTCTATATGAGGTTGGCGATGATCGGTTAAGTCTTTTTTATGACGATACCACAGCTACCGGAAAATGGAAGAACCAATTCGGAAACGTTGGTGTAGTTCGCCTTGCTGAAATGTATTTGACGCGTGCAGAAGCAAATTTCAGGGAAGGAGCGCCTTTCGTAGGAGATGATCCTATCAATGATCTGAATGCAATTCGTGGACGTGTAAACCTTCCATTATATAATGCACCAACTGATTTTGATCTTGACGACATTCTCTTAGAAAGAAAACTCGAACTTATGTTTGAAGGCCAATTGCTGCATGACCTGAAGAGAACGCAGACTGATGTTGGAAATATTTCCTACAACTCAGGTCAGATCACCTATCCTATTCCACAGCGTGAATTAGATGTGAATCCAAATTTAGAGCAAAACGATTACTACGAACAATAGAATAAGTAGCTCTGTTCAATTAAAAGCGTCGTTATTTTGTAACGACGCTTTTTTTATGGATCATGTTTTGCAATGCACTTTAATTCTTTTTACACATTAAATGGTATTGCTTACTTGATTAGATTGAAAACTAACCTCACTTTTACTTGGTTATTTCTATAAATAAAAATTAAACTAAACTTTATGAACTACGGAAAATCTATTTTAAAAATACTGTCCGTATTTCTACTGGGTTTCAGCTTTGTTATTACAGGCTGCAGCACAGCAGAAAAGGCAACGGACAGTTCCGACAAAACATCCAGAAGCGCTAAAGGCGGGCCTGGAGATGACGTAAAAAGTTACAGCGATGTTATCACAAGTGATGCAGACACAGATGAAGGATTATTTGATGTGCATCAGGTCGATGATAAATATTACTATGAAATTCCAGACTCTCTTCTCGGCAGGGAAATGTTGCTGGTAACACGCGTTGCTAAAACAATAGATAATCTCGGCTATGGGGGCGAAAAATTAAATACGCAGATCGTAAGATGGCAAAAAAAACATGACAAGATCTTGTTGCGCCATGTGTCGTTTGAAAATGTAGCTGAGGAAGGAAAACCTATATTTGAAGCAGTTAAAAACTCTAATTTTGAACCGATCATAGCATCATTTGACATCGAAACGATGTCTGAAGACTCAATGGCCACTGTTGTAGAGATCACCAGCTTATTCACAAGTGATGTTCCATCACTGGGACTCAATTCCAACATTCGCCGAGAATATCAGGTACGCCGCGTAGATGGAAGCCGTACGTTCATAGAGCATGTAAATAGCTACCCAAAGAATATTGAAGTTCGAAATGTGTTGACTTATGAAGCAGGAGAACCACCTTCAAATTCTTCTACTGGAACTATCTCCATTGAATTGAATCACAGTATGATCGTGCTGCCTGCTAAGGAAATGCGGCCAAGATCTTACGATCAGCGTGTTGGATTTTTCAGTGTAAATAAAACAGAATATACAAACGAAGCTCAAAAAGCCCGTGAAATACAACATATTACCCGATGGAAATTAATTCCCAAAGATAAAGAGGCTTACACTGCCTGGTTGAACGGTGAAAGTGATGAGCTGGTAGAACCAGAAAATCCCATCGTATATTATGTAGACCCTGCTACACCAGAGAAATGGAGAGAATATTTGATTCAGGGTGTGGACGACTGGCAAGTGGCTTTTGAAGCTGCAGGTTTCAAAAATGCTATTGTAGGTAAAGAACCTCCAACTAAAGAAGAAGATCCGGAATTTAGTCCGGAAGATGTACGCTATTCCGTGATTCGATACTTCGCCTCACCAATTCAAAATGCCTATGGCCCTCATGTTCATGATCCTCGCACAGGGCAAATTCTTGAATCTGATATTGGATGGTATCATAACGTCATGAACCTGCTCCGAAATTGGTTTTTTATTCAAACAGCAGCTGCTAACCCGGATGCTCGTGGCGTAGAGTTCGATGATGAAGTGATGGGAGAGCTGATCCGTTTTGTATCAGCTCATGAGGTAGGACATACCCTTGGTTTCCCACACAACTGGGGCTCAAGTTATGCCTATTCCGTTGATCAGCTACGTGATCCTGAATTTACATCCAATCATGGTACAGCACCATCTATCATGGATTATGCTCGCTTTAACTACGTAGCACAACCCGGAGATGGGGTTACGCAATTCTATCCTGCCGTTGGTGAATATGACAAATGGAATACCAAATGGGGTTATACCTGGTTTCCGGATGATTGGAGTGATGAGCGAATCGAAGAAACACTGAATGAGTGGACTATTGAAAGAGCCGATGACCCGGTGTACTTTTATGGCCGCCAAACAGGAAATAAGATCGATCCTCGGTCTCAAAACGAAGACTTAACCAACAACGCCATGGAAGCTGGTGAACTTGGACTGGCTAACCTGCAGGTGATCACAGAAAACCTCATTGAATGGACCGAAAGAGATGGAGCTAATTACGAAGAGCTTGAAGAACTCTATAATAACATGGTTGGTCAGTGGAGACGCTATATGGGACATAGCCTTGCTAACATCGGCGGTATTTATGAGAATCATAAAACCTACGAACAAGAAGGGCCGGTCTATTCACCTGTTGAGGAATCAACCCAGCGTGATGCCATGGATTTCCTTCAAACACATGCCTTCAGTTCTCCAACATGGGCGTTTAATGATGATATTCTGAACAGGATCAATCAGTCTACCGCAGTTGAAACATTCCGAAATGCACAGGAAGGGGTTTTGGAAGATGTAGCAGATCCACAGCGAATAGCACGACTCATTGAATTTGAGAAGCGTTCGGATAGCGATACTTATACAGCATTCGAAATGATGGATGACCTAAGAAACGGTATTTTCAGCGAAGTTCGAGCCAATGAAAATGTGGATGTGCACCGCCGAAACCTACAGCGGGCATATATCGAACATATGGAATACCTGATGACAGAGGAGTTACCAAATATCCCGGCCCGTTGGAGAGCGTTTATAGGCTGGACAGAAGTTGACGTGTCCCAATCAGATATTCGCCCTATTGTGCGAAATCAATTAAACATCCTGAATCGCGATATTAACCGTGCACTTCGAAGCGGTGGTTTTGACCGAGATACCCGTGTACACTTTGAGGATGCACAAACACGTATCGATGACATTCTTGAAGGCGATGATTAAATACTAAGTAATCACTCTTTTAAAGCCCTCTGATAATTTCAGAGGGCTTTTTTTATGTACTATGTTTTGAACCTGTGACCACTTTTTAGCATTTTGAGAACAGCGATAACCAACTTTTAATAATTATGGAAGCACTAATAGATTTTTTTGAAAATGTTCCAACTACATTTCGAGCTGGAATTTTAATAGGCGGAATATTCCTTTTTTGGGTGATCGAGGGAGTGTTCCCGTTATTTGAGTTTGGCTACAAAAAAGTTCGTCATGCGGCTTTAAATTTAATTCTTAATGCTTTTTTTGTGGTGATTGGTTTAGGATTTGCGGGTTTATTGGTGTGGTCATCGAATTACGTTACAGCGAACGAAATTGGAGTTTTACAATGGATCGAGATGCCAGTTTGGGCACAGATGGTCGCAGGAGTGATGCTGCTTGATTTCTTTGGTGCGTACCTCATCCACTGGATCGAACACAAAGTGCGTTTTATGTGGAAATTTCACCTGGTTCACCATAGCGATACCAATGTTGATGTAACCACAGGCCTTCGTCATCATCCCGGAGAAGCCGTTTTCCGAATGGTATTTACGATCTTAGGAGTGATCGTAGTTGGAGCTCCCATTTGGATCGTATTTTTGTATCAAAGTATTTCGGCGCTTTTTGCTCATCTTACGCATGCGAATATCAACATGCCCAAAAAAGTGGATCGTGCGTTATCGTATGTATTTATCACTCCATTGATGCATAAAGTCCACCATCACTATACGCAACCTCTCACCGATACCAATTATGGAAATATTTTTGCCTTATGGGATCGCTTATTTGGTACTTTTGCAGAAGTTGAAGATATCAAGCAGCTAAAATATGGCATCGACACGCATATGGATCCAGAAGAAAATGATGATCTGGGCAATCTTCTGAAAATTCCATTTCAACCGTACAGGCCTCCCACCGGATCTAAGTTTGGAGATAATAATCTGGAATTAGAAAAGAAGAGAGAGCGGAAATCTTGAAAAGTTGCTGTAAAAAGAAACCCCGATGTATCTTTACACCGAGGTTAATTTTGAAAGGATAATTATTACTTAGTTTATATCAGCAATATTAATTGTGTTATTATTGTCATCACTATTACTGTCCATACCGTTTCCAGCCAGATCAGTAATAATTGTTCGAACTTCTAATCTTAGGTTCGTAACCGTATTATTCTGCTCAGAAAGCTGAAGTGTTACCTGGGTAATACCATTTGTTGAGTAAATTAGGTCAGCATCTGTAATGGAAATGTCCTGTGATGGATCTCCAAAATTATCAATGATCTGATAGCTTGAAGAGTTTTCAAGCGTGCTAAAATTCATCGGTTCCGAGAAGGTGGCCACAATGGTGCTGTCGCTATTTGAATAATTAGCACTTAACACCCCAGGCCGAACATTATCTACTACGGTAACAATGTTACTGAATTCACTCTTCACTAAATTCTCGGACACAGCCTTAAGCCTGACTTCAAAATTAACAGAGGTATCAAAAGTGGATTGTTCTTTTATTGCCAGTAAACCTGTAGGCAGATTTATATCGATCCGGTCATTGAAGGCTTGACTGACATCGATCGTGCTGGTTTTTGAGAAGTTCAGGTCGTCTTTTCTAGTGTATACTTCATAATAAGCAACATCGGCCTGTGAATTATTCACCGCCCAGGTTAGTGGCACATTTCCACCATTCCAGTTTATAGAATAAGTTTGGGTAGAAACGCTCGGAGTTGATGGGGCAGCAGGATCACCAGCTGTGGTAAAGTCTATCACTCCCGCTTCCTGGGCTGATTGTGCAAATGTATCGGTATTATAAATAAGTACATTATTCTCATTATCGGTAATAGAATTTAAAAAAGCAGACGTATTTAACCGATATCCGTAGGCTTCGAGTAACTCATCAATGGCTGTTATGGTAAGCGTTTTATAGTCATCACTCCAATTCAAATCTATCTCGTAATTTCCATTGGCATCTTTTGCTTTACTTGTAGTTTCAAATAACAGGATGTCATCGATCATTGTATTTGAGCCAATATCAAAAGGTACCGTATCGTCCGTATAATTTGTTTGTTGAACCGGTTTGCTGAAGCTGTATTCAAATGTAGTTTCTGAACTTACTTCGATGTCGTCACCTTCTTCTATACTGATGTTGCTTATATAAAATGAACTGGATAAATCAGCATCTGAAACAAGAATCTCACCAATATCTTTTGTATATGCCCCTCCGGTTTCTGTATAAGGTAGATCATAGGTCGTGCTTTGCCCGTCAATTACCTTCGTTGAATCGGATTTATCGACATATTTCAGATAAATTTCAGAACCTTGTTCCAGGGCATCAAATTGGAAACTGCCAGTGGTTCCGGAAGTCGTTTCCGCAAGAAAAACTTCTTCATCAGGCGTAAAACCAAAATCTAAACCATCCCCGAATAAAGTATTTGTATATGCACGTATGGTTACGTTTGAAAGAGGTTCCCGATTGGTATTATTCAAAAGCCTTCCGGTTACTGAAATATTACGCTTTGGCAAAGGCAATAATACACTTGATACCAGATTCTCTACATTTCCATCTCCACCCGTTGATGAAAACGTCAAGAAAATTGGGTAAAAGGCATAATTGGGCCGGTATTCAGCTCCGTCCGGCATCTCAAGATGAAGGCTGTATGGATAGTTTCCAAGCTCAGCGGAGGTTTGATTTTGATCATCTGAGAAACTGATCTGAGCACTATTCACCGGAACATCTTTAATAGAAAATCTTCCAGATTGATTTGTGATCACTGAGTCTGCGAAGTTCTCGTCTATATTTGATAGCCGAACTGTAACCCCGCTTATTGGTTCATTGGTTGAGGCATCTATAATTAAGCCTGAAACCGTTCCTGTTAATTCGTCGCTCCCCGAAGATGTTGAATCGTCACAGCTGCTAAGTAGAAACATTAGCCCTAAAGACGTCAACAGTAAGATTATTTTTTTCATAATAAATAAATGTTATTGATGTTAGGATTGTTAACCGATGATAAATCATTTACTTATCAAATAAACTGCATGGACATGTGGTTTCACAGTTTCTTATAATAGACAGAGAAATTAGGTGGTCAATGTTATTGGGCATGATGTTGATCATCACTATTTGTCTTAACTCATCTGCACCAATTGTGGAGATATTCTTATCGTGTGGCCTTCTATATTTGGCACATTTGCGATGGTTGAAGATCCCAAGCAGCATAAATATGGAATTAAAACGCACATGTCCCTCCAAAGAAAAGGATGGGTAGGGAAATTTATTAAAACGTTAGTTCGAGATAAAATGGTTTCTTTATTGTCATCGAAATGTATAACATCTGCAAGGATGACAGATCCCAAGGTCTTTAACCAAACTTACGTTAAGTAAAGTTTAAGACCGTATAAAATCCAGATAATTATCCTGGTGAATTATTCTGGTTACTTTGGGCTGATATTCATTTGTAAATGATTTCGAAAACTTCGCCTTAGCGTTTGGATTCCATTTGAATTCGAAGGCTTCAATTTCAGCATTGGCCTCCTCCAGGTAATCAATTTCCTGCTGTGCGTGATTCCTCCAGAAATAGGTAAGTTTTCGTTGGTTGTGATAATCGAGAAACTTTTTTCTTTCGCTCATTAAGTAGTTTTCCCACAAAGCCCCTTTATCTTGTCGCAGGTCAAATCCATTGAATTGATTGATTACGGCATTGCGAATTCCGTTGTCATAGAAATAAATCTTTCGTGATTTTTTGATCTCATTTTTCAAGTTTCGACTAAAGGGCTGAAGCTGAAAGATGATATAAGCTTTTTCTAATAGATCAATGTATCTGCTAACAGTATGGAAATCCAGACCAGCCGTTTGAGCAACCTCATTGATTGAAACTTGCTGACCAACTTGAAAGGCTAATGCCTGAACTAATTTTTCAAGTTTTGCTGGTTTTTGAATTTGCTCCCAAGTGAGGATATCCTTGTATAAATAACTGCTTGCAAGTTGATTTAGGATCTCCGCTTCTTGACCTTTGGAAGTCACAACTTCAGGATAATAGCCATATACCAATCGGTGCTTTAGCAGTCGGGATTCATCAAGTAAACCATGTTCGTTGATCATCTCTTCCGTGCTCAAAGGATAAAGAAAGAATTCCCACTTTCTGCCTGTGAGGGGTTCATTAATTTTATTTGCCAAGTCGAAAGATGAAGATCCAGTGGCAATAACTTTTACGTCGGGAATGTTGTCTTTAATCAGCTTTAAAATGAGCCCGATATTCTCAATACGCTGCGCTTCATCAATAATTAATAGATCATTATTTCCAATAAATTCATCTAACAATCTTGAACTGGCATCCTGTAGTTGGTTCCTGATATCCGGTTCATCCCCATTCCACCAAACAGTAGATTTGTCAATCTCTTTTTGTATTGATTTCAATAGCGTAGTTTTTCCTACTTGCCTTGGGCCAAAGAAAATCAACACTTTCTCATCCTCCATTCTTTGAAGGATTTTTTCTTTAAGAAGTCGAGAGATCATGAAAAAAAGTATTAAATATTGGAATGAGTTCCAATATTTTATATAAAATTTTGGAATGCAATCCAGAAATTTGAATAAATTCCATAGAATAGGAAGAAAAAGACTGGCCCTTTATCTAAAGGTATCAATAATTTCCACGGAATAGACCTTTTGCTGGTGCTGGAGGTCTTCGGAATACAGCGTAGAGCAACCGGCTTCTAATGCAGCGGCGATGATTAGGGAGTCGTAAAAGGAGAATTTGAATTGTTCTTTAATTCCAATTGCAGAATAGTTTAAATCTTTGCTGGCATAGACCTCCCAAAAATGTGATAAAACGTCCTCAATATAACGCTCTAGTTCACTAAGCGTCATGGGGTGTTTGAATTTTCGATATGACACATTTATAAACTCTTGAACTACCTGATAGCTAATTACACCACTACCGTTTTCCAGGTGAGTTTTAATTAATGCAGAAGCCTTATTACGTTTTTCTGAATTAGAATGGTCAAAAGAATAAGCAAATACGTTGGTATCAAGAAAGGCCTTATCGCTCATTCATCTCGTCTCTTGTGAATTTACCGCCGGAATCAATATGGTGGAGTTCATCCATTAGTTTTTCAAAGTTATCCCCAATTTTTTCTTGTTGCGCATAGCTCTGAAGCCACTCTCTAAACCGTTTATTGAGCGTAGTTTTTTCCTTAGCTGCTTTTAATCGAGCCTTTTCGATCAGTTTTTCATCTGCGCTGAAGGTGATATTTTTCATAATCCCACGATTTTAGTGTACACGAGAATAGTGTAGCTAATTAACCGCTTCTCTGCAAAAAATATTGTGAGGTTATAAAGTTTAGGACTAATGATATTTTCCTGAAATCCAAAATTGGGTAAACGGGACAGATTTAGACCTGAATATTGGTAGCGCAAATCCTCTGCGAGACTCAGTGTTAAACTCTGCGGAATTCAACGAGAATAAATTTGTCAGCAAACAGCGAAAATATTTTTACGCAGAGGAACGCAGATACACCGCTGATTTTCGTGGACAAACTTATTTACTTCTCGTCCAGATAAAACTGATGAGCACCCCAACAAATACCACAACCGCTGTGCCAACCGGATTCAACCATAAAAACTCAATGGCTTTGCTGTATCCATCAGGAACAGAATTCCAGGGAAAGAAAAAAGAATAATCACCGGAAACAGCATTGTAGAAAAGTCGATCAAAGGTAAAAACCGAAAGCATACCGGAGATCAAACCGATCAAAGCGCCCGTTCCGTTGGCTCGTTTTACCCAAAGCAGGAGAATGAATACGCCAAGAATGGATCCGTAGAAATAACTTCCAATTTGATTTACTAATTCGATGATGGAACGTGTTTCTCCCATCAACAAAGCAGAGATCGTAGCCAATGCTCCCCAAAAAAAGGTGACTCCGCGGGAAGATTTCACATAATGCGCCTCTTCATGCATATCACCCTTTAGCCGCTGATACCAATCCACAATAGATACGGTAGTGAGGGCATTCAGTTCACTGTCAATGGAGCTCAGGGCGGCAGCGAAAATGCCGCCAACAATCAGTCCGATCAAACCGATGGGCACATAATTTAGGATAAAATAGGGGAAAATATAGTTGGTATCATTTACGTCGGCTTGACGAATCTCGGCTTGTAGAGCCAGTTCAGCATCTCGGGCTGCGTTCATTTCAGCATCAGTCTCCACAAATAAGTTTTGACTCGCAGCATTTCTTTTTTCAACGGCCTTAAAAGCGGCTTGCTGCCGTGCCTGATGAGCCATTTCATATTCCTGGAGGATCTTTTGCTCAGCAATCTGTTGCTGTTCGGTTTGCGCAACAGGTTCGGTAGCTCGGAATGAAGCCGGAGCTGTATTAAAAATGAAAAACACATATAACATCACTCCAAGCAAGAGAATGAAGAATTGCATCGGTACTTTGGCATAGGCCGTAAGCAGTAATGATTTTTGAGCATTTTTCTCAGAATCGGTAGTGAGATATCGCTGTACCTGAGATTGATCGGTTCCAAAATATGAAGCCATCAAAAAGAAAGCTGCAATCACACCACTCCAGACATTGTACTTTTCGGAGAGATCGAAACTGAAGTCCATGACGGTTAGTTTGTCTAAACTTCCGGCCAGGTAAAGAGCGCCATCAAAACCTACTTCTTCCGGCAAGTTCATCCAGATCAACCCAAAGCAAAAAATAAGGCCGAACATCATTACCGCCATTTGCTTGACGTCCGTATTGATGACTCCTGCAATTCCACCCACGGTAGTGTAAAGTGTGGCAATAACTCCAATGATGAGAATAGTGATGTTTAGCGGTAATCCAAGCAGAAGGGACAGTACATACGAAGGAGCAGCGATGATGACTCCAAGGGCCAGTCCGCGTGAAATTAGAAAGAGTCCAGCTGTGGTTAGCCGGGTTTTCAATCCAAAACGTTCTTCCAGCGATTCATAAGCCGTAAAGGCTTTCATGCGACTAAAAAAGGGAACGAGGAATATACAGATGAAAATCATGGCAAAAGGAATAGCCAGATACGTTTGCACGAAACGCATGTCTTCCACATATGCGATTCCGGTGGTTCCAATAAAAGTGATGGCGGAAGCTTGTGTGGCCATAACTGAAAGTCCGGCGGCCCACCATGGCATAGAACGGTTAGCCAAGAGGTATCCTTCAATGGTATCGGCGTCTTTTCCGCGGCGTGTACCATCCCAGATGGTATAGCCTAAAAACGCGATCAAAACCAGCCAGTCAATCCAACTCATAGATCAGGGAAGATTGAAACTTGAAGTAAACCACCAGAAAAGCAGGATGAAAAGTACGCCCAGGATCAGAGAAACGGTGTATTCCGTTAGCCATTTGGGAGTAAATTTTTGATCGGGGGTTTTTTTATCCATGCCCGATGATAGGGAATGTGAAGTGAACATCCAACATTGAACAAGGAACATTGAATGTTGAAGTGCAGGAGAAGTGTTCCGCGAGAATCTGCGCCTAACTTTGCGCAAATCTGCGAGAAGAGATTTTTATTTTGTGGCGATAAAGTTTTCACGAAAAGGTTCGCTGATGAATCACGGAGTCGCGCAGAGTAATTAGGTTAGTTTCTCAAATATCCGAAAGCTTTCTTTGCCTTCGTTGAAGAGGAGATCAAGAAGGCTAAGTCCGGTCAGAAAATCATTGCCAACCTGAGAATATTCAGGGTGTTCTTCCAATGGTTCTTTGGCTGTGTCACTACGCCATTGGTAGTGCCTGGAATCATGTTCTTGATACAAAATTTCGGCATTCACATGTTCAAAAAATGTATCTGGATTAGGATCGAATTCCGGCAATTCGGAGGCGAGTCTATAATCTACTTCAAATTCCAAATAGTACATGAGTTTACCAAAAAACCACCTATTCAGGTCGATCAGTTTTTCAAACTCAGCAAATTGGTAAATATCAGATTCCAGTTCTTCTGCAAAGAAATCGTACCAAGTGGCTTCAGAATAATTATGGTGAAGCGCGTTCCAAAACGGTTCGATCCAATCCTCTTCCTGATCAATGTGCACTTCCCGAATGGGGTTCTTTCGATCTTCGGTTTTTATGGGGATGTTGATCCACTGCAAACCCTGCTCACCCTTTATAGCCGCCCGATGCGTCCTTCCTTTGCGATTCCACTGCTCCAGATCATTCCATACCACATGGTCAGCCTTCAGCATGGCTGCAAGGTCATACAAATTCGGAGCAAATTGGGGTTGAATAAGAGTTAATATCATTCTCAAAATTATATTGAAGCAAACTGTAACACCGTAACACTAAAACACCTTTTTTTGGTGTTACGGTGTTACAGTGATGTGGTATTTAGTAAAATAACGTGATTGAAATTCCGTATCTTTGAGCACTGAAAATAGAAGAATTCAACTAAACAAAATACCATATGTCAGTTCGCGTACGATTTGCGCCTTCACCTACCGGATTTCTTCACATTGGTGGACTCCGGACCGCTCTTTATAACTATTTATTTACTCGTCATCACGGCGGCACTTTTGTGCTTCGCATCGAGGATACCGATCAATCCCGTTATATAGAAGGAGCTGAAGAAGATATAATTGATTCTTTGGAATGGACCGGAATGGAAATTGATGAAGGTCCTGGAAAAGGTGGTAATTTTGGTCCCTATAGACAAAGCGAACGTAAAGATATTTACCACAAATATGCCGAGCAGCTCATCGAACAGGGGCAGGCTTATTACGCATTTGATACCGTCGAGGAAATTGATGAAATGCGCGAGCGTCTGAAAAAGTCCGGGAACCCATCACCCAAGTATGATGCCATCACACGTCAGTCTATGAAGAACAGTCTTACACTTCCTCAGGATGAAGTTGAAAAACGCCTCGAAAGTGGTGATGAATATGTAGTTCGGCTCAAAGTACCCCGGAAAGAAACGGTGCGTTTTGAAGATGAAATTCGTGGCCACGTTTCGTTTGATACGGAAGGACTGGATGATCAGGTATTGTTGAAATCGGATGGGATGCCGACTTATCACCTGGCCAATGTGGTGGATGATCATACCATGGAGATCACGCACGTAATTAGGGGAGAAGAATGGCTGAGTAGTACACCTAAGCATATTTTATTGTATGATGCCTTTGGATGGGACGCTCCAAAGATGGCGCATTTGCCCCTGATCATGAGTCCAAGCGGTGGAAAATTGTCGAAACGTAAAGCTGAAAGTGAAGGCATTCCGGTAAATACAAAAGACTATATCAAAGGAAATTACGAACCGGATGCACTGGTAAATTTTCTGGCGTATTTAGGCTGGAGCCCCGGCGATGATTCTGAGATCCACAGCCTTGAAGAACTTTGTGAGTTATTTACGCTGGACCGGGTTTCAAAAGGTGGCGCGGTATTCAACTTCAAAAAGTTAATGTGGTACAATGAGAATTACATCCGAGAACAATCGGTAGAAGAACTCAAACCCCGAGTAAAAGCATTGTTTGAAGAATCTAAATTTGTAATTCCCAACGATGATTTTTTGATTGAGGTAATTGAATTATTACATGAACGAGTTTCAAGAGTGGATGAGTTTGTAAGTATGGGTGCTTTCTTTTTTGAAGCTCCCAAAGAGTACGATGAAAAAGCGCTTAAAAAGTGGAAAGACGATAGCCCGATGATCCTAAAAGCTTATCGTGAGAAGATCGAGGGTCTTGCGGAGGATGATTTCGAAGCTGTAACTCTCAAAGATAAGATCAAGGAAACAATAAAAGAGCACGATGTAGGCTTTGGAAAACTGATGATGCCTCTACGTGTGGCGGTAAGTGGACAAGGATTTGGCCCTGACCTGACTCCGGCTCTCGAGCTGATAGGCAAAGAAGAAGTTCTCAATCGTATTGATGTAGCTATTCAAAAGCTGTAAAAAAGATCTAAAATGATGTTGAAAAAATGGGCCTTCGTGAAATCGGAGGCTTTTTTTTGGGTCAAACATATAGGTTTAAACTAAAATGCGTTTACAATTGCTAATAGTTTTTCTTCAGGAATGACCTTATAATTAGCATTCACATCAACAGGATGTAACATCGTGACTTTAAAAAATAGAATTCGGACGAATGAACTATTCAAGTATTATCAGGCTATTAGCAATTTTAGTGTTGGCAGGTAGCTTCACAGCTTGTCAAAATAGTAAGATGGCAACGGAAACGACTACTGAAAGTGATACAGAAAATGTAAGTGAAAATGATTCTGCAGAATCTTATGAGGAAATGGAGGAATTATATTGGCAGCGTCAGCAGGAAGCTTTAATGAATTTCTCGCAAGATGATGTCAAGTTTATGACCGGGATGATCGCTCACCATGCGCAGGCGCTGATCATGTCAGACCTTGCCCCTAAAAATAATGCAAGCCCAGCTGTTCAACGTTTGGCGGCTCGCATCATAAACGCTCAGAAAGATGAAATTAAATCGATGCAACGTTGGCTACGTGACAGAAACCAACCGGTTCCAGAGGTACATATTGAGGGTTTACAACTGATGATTCATGGGCTTGGTGAAGACCACATGAAGATGGACCACACAAATATGGCCGGGATGCTTTCCCCCTCACAGCTAAAAGAACTTAGTGAAGCAAAAGGGAAAGAATTTGACCGCCTGTTTTTAAAATACATGATCGATCACCACCAAGGGGCAGTAACGATGGTTACAGAGCTTTTCAATTCAGATGGAGCTGTTCAAGATGAGGCAGCTTTTAAATTGGCTTCTGATATTCAGGTAGATCAAAGAACAGAGATCGATCGCATGCAACTCATGCTGGATGAGATCACAGCCGCAAAATAAGTTGGATGTAAAAAAAGCTAAACAAAAATATTAGATCCCGTACATAAAAATTTTAAAATTAATACCAACACACCTTAAACAAGTATGAAAAACCAAAATATACCTAACAGACCGGCTCAAAAGCGTGGCCGGATGAATCTGTTTTTTACGCTTATGGTTTCGGTTTTAATTGCCGGATATGCCTGTTCATCTTCTTCAGTGATGGATGATATGGAGCCAGTAACGCCCGAAATTAGCCCGCAACCCGTTACTGAAGTCAATCCACCCTCACCTGATCCTCGCGTAGGACTGGGCGCTGGAGTTTTTGATGCGGAAGAAGCAATTTGGAATTTAGAAATGCTCTCCCAAACAAGGCCAACGGAAGACTTTGTGGGGGTTACAAACTCAGACCTTGCATTTAAGGGCAATTACGTTTTTCAGGGAAACTATAATGGAGTAATGATCTGGGACGTATCAAATCCTCGATCTCCAGCCCTGGTAACTGATTATTTATGCCCAGCATCTCAAAGCGATGTTTCTGTGTATGGGAACCTGTTGTTCGTATCTGGAGAAGGGTTTGGCGGCCGTCTTGATTGTGGAACTGAAGGCGTTCAGCAAAGAGTAAGTGAAGAGCGACTTCGCGGGATCCGTATTTTTGATATCACCAATGTTGAAGAACCAGAGTATGTGGCAAATATTCAAACTTGCCGTGGCTCGCATACACATTCTGTCTTGAAAGATCCTGACGATGATGAAAATGTATATGTGTACGTATCAGGTTCAGCTCCTGTTCGGCCTGAAGAAGAATTAGCAGGTTGTGTAAGTGCTTTACCAGAGGAAGATCCTAATTCTGCCCTATTCAGAATCGAGGTCATCCAAGTGCCATTGGATAATCCACAGGAAGCTGCCATTGTAAATTCACCAAGAATTTTTGAAAACCTGGAAGCTGCTCCTACCCATGGCCTGGCTCCTGCAGAAAAAGCAGAGCTGGAAAAAGCAAAAGCAGAAGGGGCCTACGTTGCCGAAGTATTTGGGCAAGAACGTGTAATTCCTGACCGTTTTGTTAGTGCGTTATTACAGCAGGAAATGAAGAAAAGAGGTGGCTCAGAAATAACCGGAGCAGATTCAGTTAGTCTTCGAGAAAATCTGCAATCTATTGTAAACGAGCAGTTTGGCACTCCTGAAGGCCGTGAAGAGCGAGGCCCAAACCAATGCCATGATATCACCCTTTATCCTGAAATTGGACTGGCAGGTGGCGCTTGTGAAGGATATGGGCTGCTGTTGGATATTACGGATCCCGCAAACCCTGTGCGGGTTGATGCTGTAGCTGATTCCAACTTTTCATACTGGCACTCTGCTACATTCAGTAACGATGGAAATAAGGTGCTTTTCACAGATGAATGGGGCGGTGGTGGACAGCCAAAATGTCGCGAGACGGATCCTTATGAGTGGGGAGCCAACGCTTTGTTTACCATTAATGACAATAACGAAATGGAATTCGAAAGTTATTATAAGCTTCCAGCACCACAGACAACGGAAGAAAATTGTGTAGCTCACAACGGATCACTAATTCCAGTTCCCGATCGAGACATTATGGTTCAATCCTGGTATCAGGGTGGAATTTCTGTATTTGACT
>JAVLBT010000239.1:0-544 GCA_031580945.1 Gracilimonas sp. | reverse complement strand
ATTACCGGTGGTTATGCCGTTGCCTTAAAAACTATCTGAGCACAATTTGCTGAACGCGATCTCAAACGCTCGGGGCAAACGATAATACAGCCCACTTATTTACACTTTCAGACCCTTCAAGCATTAACCAGAGAGATCTTTTCAGTCTTGAACGAAGTGGAGACTGAAAAGTAATAGCAGATCAAGTCTTCAGACTTGAATAAGCACGAAGCATTGGCAACAAACTCTTAAGTCTCCGCTCGAAAGAATGTGCTAACCTTATTACATATCTGGTCTCGCTCAAGACTTAAGAGATCATGACAGGCATCGGGATCTGGACGACTTGGAAAACTTATAAGTAGCTATGTGAAAACCTTTCATAGCACAAACACCCTCCGCCAATTTTGCCGGGGCAAAATATTGGGCCTCCCTCAAGGGAGGATTAATTTCCTACTTTTCGCCAACTTAAACCAATAAAAAGTATCCCATTTTTATACTACCGAAAAAGTAAGTCTCTCCTTGAGGAGAGATCAATGAATGCGGTTTGTTCCCGCATTCATTGTGA
>JAVLBT010000238.1:0-544 GCA_031580945.1 Gracilimonas sp. | reverse complement strand
TCGCAGGCGAGCCGGAGGGAAAGAGTCAGAGATAGGGTCCCACGATGCTGGCATAAGCAACAAATTTAGTCGTCTACCCAGAGAGAAGGTAAAGTATTATGATTTTAGATGCTTATTCATAATACAGTCTTTGCTTCAACGCAAATCACCTTGTACTTGCAACAATGAAAGCCTTGGCTACAAAATATATTCTGCTTCCATTCTTTTTGAAGGTAACGAGAGGTTTGGAGGGGTCGAAGTTTAGGTTTAAGATAGTTGAACAACCCAAAACTGATATTTAAGAAACTTCAAGCTTAAATCAACAATTGATTTGAAATCAACTTCCGACCTCTTTTGTTTTCTCCTTCTCAAGGAGAAAGACCCCTTAGAAACAAAATAGCTCAAGTAAAAACCGAAGCACATTCCACAGAAAAAAATCTCACCAAAAAGTCCTCTTTCCTTGCGGCATTTACAAGGTTTAGAATTTATCGCAGGCGAGCCGGAGGGAAAGAGTCAGAGATAGGGTCCCACGATGCTGGCATAAGCAACAAATTTAGTCGTCTAC
>JAVLBT010000237.1:0-561 GCA_031580945.1 Gracilimonas sp. | reverse complement strand
AAACCCCGCCCGATAAAGGAGTTTCAACATCCCGGCTTGCAGAAGAGATGGGGGTTGCAAATGCTTCTGTAACGAACATGCTGAAACGCCTTTCAGATATGAAGATGGTGAATTATGAGTCGTACTACGGTTCACGTCTGACAGAAGCCGGTTTAAAAATTGCACTTGAGATTATTCGTCACCACCGCCTTCTTGAGCTCTATTTGAAAGAGATTCTCGGTTATTCCTGGGATGAAGTTCATGATGAAGCTGAGAAACTTGAGCACCATATTTCGGAACAGTTTGAGGACAAAATTGCCGAACTGCTGAATCATCCGACAGAAGATCCGCATGGTGATCCGATTCCTACAAAGGACGGGAAGATGCCAAAAATTAAATTAAAGCCGCTTCATTCAGTTTCGTTTGATACACCATACATCATTCGAAGGGTGAAAAACCAGAATCCTGAGTTGTTGCGGTATCTCGAGAAGCAGGGACTAATACCCGGAGTGAAAGTTAAAGTACTGGATAAAGAACCATTTGATGGCCCTGTGAAAGTCAAAGTAGAGAATGATACTGTTA
>JAVLBT010000236.1:0-570 GCA_031580945.1 Gracilimonas sp. | reverse complement strand
GTAGTTTTTAACAAAGCTTACCAACGACCGGTCTTTGCGAGGGTTGCGGTGACCGAATGGGAACTCAACCCGTGGCAATCTCCCGGAATAAGGCTACTCATTAACCAACGTTTCTTTTATGACACCCCAAGTGGTATTCGCGAGATTGCTTCCCCCGACAGGCTTGTACGGGACGCAAGCGGTCGTTCATCATTCTAACCCTAACTTCAACATCTGGATTCCTCGCAAAAGTGGACTTTTATGAGTTGGGATGTGGGTTTCATGGTTTGGGCGTCACTCAAATTCATCTTGTGATTCAGCATTGCCATTTATTGGCCGATAGGTTTGGCATCAAAGTGAATAAGATCTTCACCCTGAAATTTATAATGAATATTAATGGGATTGCAGCATACCTCACAATCTTCAATATACTCCTGTTCCGGGTAAAATTGTTCTAAGATCATGTTGATCTGAGCCCCACAATACGGACACATAAATGTATGTTCAAACTCTCCTGTCATCTGTTCTTTCAGTATGTAGCATTCAGTTTCCTTCCGATCATTCAGAACAAACAAACTTATTTACTAATTC
>JAVLBT010000235.1:0-573 GCA_031580945.1 Gracilimonas sp. | reverse complement strand
TAAAGTTTGAGTAGGAAGAATGTATATAATCGATAGCCGCGCCCGCCTGAAATTTAGGCGAAATTGACTTGCTGTAAGCTCCCGTTATAGCAATATCATTAGCGCTAAAATTCCCCAGATCGTTTCCATTCTCATCCAGCTGGTCAAACTCTCCATATCCTACAAAGCGTATACCCAATCCAAGGGTCCCAATATGTTCCAGGTCATAAGCGCCACTGCTGAAGCCCATATTAGCATCTGCTAAAAAATTTATATAAGAGGCTGAAATTGACCCCGTATTTCCTGCATTCAGATATGCAGGGTTAACATGCATCAAACTAAAATCTGCATCAAATATACCCACATGATTCCCGCCAAGCCCGGCAGAACGTGCTGTTGGGGTTACCTCTAAAAAACGGAAAACACTTGATGTATTTGATTGGGCTACCGCAAGTTCGGTGCTAATAAAAAGTATCAGGAAAGATGCAATCAGGCGCACTTTTTAACTCATTTATAAATCACAATTGGCAAAAATGTTTTGTAATATAATCAAATGCTTCGGCAATACGTCAAGATTATTGAATAAGAAATGAT
>JAVLBT010000234.1:0-592 GCA_031580945.1 Gracilimonas sp. | reverse complement strand
GGTTTGTGGGGCTGATTCCTGATGTGGCGACGCTGCGTGATAAGGTCAAAAGCACGATTGCCAAGCGTGTCTATGGAACACTCGCCCTAGGATGGCGCGGTTCCACACGCCACTGGTGGAACTACGAAAAAGCCTACATGCTCCTTGCCGGCCTTGCGACGCCACTGGTCCTCTCGGTGCACACGATTGTCTCCTTTGACTTTGCCGTCTCGTTAATCCCAGGATGGCACACGACGATATTCCCTCCTTATTTCGTGGCCGGTGCGGTATTCTCTGGCTTTGCAATGGTACTCACGCTCATGATTATTTCGCGTAAGGTGTTCAAGCTCGAAGACATCATGACGCTGGATCACATCGAGAAGATGAATATCATTTTAATGGTGACCGGAACCATGGTAGGTTTTGCCTACATGATGGAGTTCTTTATTGCATGGTACAGCGGTGTGGAGTACGAAAAAGCGATCTTCATTCTTCGCGCCACCGGGCCGTACGCGTGGGCCTACTGGACAATGATTGTGTGTAACGTGCTCTCGCCTCAGTTTATGTGGTCTCGCAGGCTTCGTCGCAATATTGGATTTACATTCTTTATCTC
>JAVLBT010000233.1:0-592 GCA_031580945.1 Gracilimonas sp. | reverse complement strand
CTCACACTCGTAATTCATGTTATTGGTTTATTGTGGGCCGGGGTGGGACGAACCGCCCCGGCTACCTTGGCGTAGTACACTTGCCTGACTGGCAGACAAATGCCCTACTATATCTTCCGCCGCATAGACTAGCTATGCGGCATCAGACCTTTTACTATTGCTATATTGCTCATTATGTCAAAGAACCCGCGCGCGGCGCGGTGCGTGTCTGTTTGCCTGAGCGCATACCGCGACTCTTCAAACCAAAACAATGTCATTAAACACCGATGTCCTCCTCGGGATCGCTCCTCTCATACCGGACACCTTCTCACTACCAATATCGTAACAACTGTGGAGCTACGGGGATTCCCCGAATACTCGGGACAGGCTTCTCATCCCCCAACGAAGCTTCACTTCCCTGGCTGGCTGCCTGTGGGCATCAATCTATCAATTTTCTGTGGAGCTACGGGGATTCGAACCCCGGACCCCTGCCTTGCAAAGGCAGTGCTCTAGCCAGCTGAGCTATAGCCCCTGGAAAACCTGTGGGCTTGGAAGGGGATGCCCCCGACCTTCCCAACATATCCTGCCGGGACGCTCTAACCACCTGCCCGTA
>JAVLBT010000232.1:0-594 GCA_031580945.1 Gracilimonas sp. | reverse complement strand
CCTATGGCCAGATAACGCGAACGGTAAATGTGATAGAGCTTGCCGGGCACATCCGCCCGGCCACACTGCGCAGGCCCTGCCAAATCCTAGGCTATCGGGCAATAAAAATGAGTGTGTCGTGTTATGGTGATATAAATATTCTACTCGTTGTAGCTCAGTTGGAAAGAGCATTCGCCTCCTAAGCGAAGGGTCGCAGGTTCGAATCCTGCCAACGAGGCCAAAGGTTATGCGCCCGTAGCTCAACTGGATAGAGCATCGGATTTCTACTCCGAGGGTTGGGGATTCAAGTTCTCCCGGGCGCGCCAAGCATGGGACCATAGCTCAATTGGTTAGCAGCAATCGACTCATAATCGATAGGTTCCTGGTTCGAGTCCAGGTGGTCCCACCATACATAAATAGGCAGTCCCCATCGTCTAGGCGGCCAAGGACGCTGGCTTCTCAGGTCAGAAACACTGGTTCGAATCCGGTTGGGGACACCATGATTGACATAGCATGCGAAAGATCATACTATATACTGAACAATTAGACAATGCTCCCATCGTCTAGTGGTTAGGACTCCGGATTTTCATTCCGGCAACCTCGGTTCGAGTCCGG
>JAVLBT010000231.1:0-598 GCA_031580945.1 Gracilimonas sp. | reverse complement strand
ATCATACCGCATGGTTCTCTACTCTCCTGCAAGCCCTGTCATGGAGCATTGATTTCTTTTAGTCCCGCGAATGCGGGAAGTCAGCTTTAGCACTTTTTTCGTCCGCCTTGACCTTTTGGTGAGGCGCCTGCCCCGAGCATCGGGGATCAAGAAAAAATGAACATACAGATACCCAATGGCAATAAAATGGATTTACTTTGAAGGTTGTCTGAATTAAGAGGATGCTATAGCCAGAGAAAAATATTTAAAATCAGGAATGGGTAAAAGATATGTTAGAAATAGGCTCAAAAGGTATTTCGGGGAGGATTAATTTCTAACGGGGAGGACGGCAACTACATCAAATCCCCGGTGGATGTAATTTGAAAAGTCCAATGATTATTCAAAGAGAACAATTTTTTAAAAGTAGTCATCCTGAGGAAACGAAGGATCTGCACAAATGCGAATCTACTTCCACCCGTGAAGATACCTCTCCGCCAGCCAGCGGATTACCACGATCCAAGAAAAGCATAAATCAAATTCCGGGAATTAAGCCACCAACTACATCAAACCCCTAACTTCAACATTCAATGTTCAATGTTCCTTGTTCAATGTTCAACTC
>JAVLBT010000230.1:0-695 GCA_031580945.1 Gracilimonas sp. | reverse complement strand
AGCCCCTTCACCCTCAAAGAAGGTCCAGCTTTCGGGTAGTACATCGCTTGTGAAATCACCATCAACTATGATATTCTCGACAAAATCGCCCTCAGTACCTCCGCTACGAACTACAACCGGCCCTTCTTCCGTTTTTAGGATGTATTCATCATAAACATCATCATTGACTATTTCGCCATTGAAGACCGCACCAAATATGACTTCTACAACGTTGCTATCACCAATTCTGAGGTAATGGTCTACCGCAAAGTCGCTTTCATTGTCATAACCATTCACTCCTAATTTAAACGCTCCTTCTACCTCATCACCAGGACTATAGGATTTAGTCAAAGTAAATATTGAATCACCCGCTACTGCATCTCCGGAAGTGCCATCATCAACAAAAGCAGTTCCTAATGATTCTGCATCGCCTTGCGATAAGCCCCAGGATTCCCAAGAGCCTGCAATAAGTGGTCCGTTTGCAAATAGCCAATCAACGGTAGTGACAGATTCTTCTCCAGAGAAACTGGGTAAAGAACCGTTGTCCTCGATATAATAGTATGCGGGACGGAGATCGACCTCAAAAATAACGTCTGTATTTTCGAGGAAAATATCGTCAAAACCAATTCCATCAAAGAATGGTACTCCATCAGGAATTGTATTACTGGTCACGTAATTTGTACCATTAAAATCCTCCTCCGTAACCGTTATTTGAC
>JAVLBT010000022.1:25997-27810 GCA_031580945.1 Gracilimonas sp. | reverse complement strand
TAAATAATCCACGGTTTTTTTATTGATTAGTATTTTTATGCCGCGTTCGTCTAGGGGTCCAGGACGCCGCCCTTTCACGGCGGTAGCACGGGTTCAAATCCCGTACGCGGTACTCAAAGCCTTGTAAGTTTCTTGCAGGGCTTTTTTTTAACTGAGGTTATTAGTCCTTACGTAACCTAAGTGTCAGGCTGTAGGGCGTATCTACCGTATCACTGATATTCAGTATATAGGTATAATCCCCTGACTCTAAAAAGTTCTCACCCACATAATCGATAGGTTGCAGAATACTGGTACTCCCTCCTATTTTCGTCTCTATATAAGCATATCTATAAGCTTTAGATACACTTTTATAGGATGTAGTCGAACCAGCACCAATATTTCCGTAATATATTTCAGCATCCGGAAAGCCAACATACAAACTATCCATAGTTAAACGGGATGAATTATGGATACGGATATTCACTTCATCTTTGGCGTTGAATAAACTATCACAGTTTGATGTGAAGAGTGTAATGAAGATTACAAGGATGGATAGTAACCTTAGGTTCATAAAATTTAGGTTTGGTAAATAGGGCTAAAATCTAAATATATACAAAGCTTAGATAATTTCCCGCACTCTGGGCTTCTGACCCTCAACATTATTTTTGTTAATCATTTCTCCAAGTAGTCCGGTTGAGAAAAGCTGGACCCCAAGGACCATAAGCAGTATTCCCAGGAATAATAACGGGCGGTCTCCCACGCCCTGACCAAGTACTAATTTAATGTAGGCAATGTATAAATTTATGCCTGACCCTATCATCAATAACAGCACTCCTATAGTCCCAAAGAAGTGCATTGGTTTTTGAAGATAGCGCTGAACAAAGGTGATCGTCACAAGGTCCAAAAAACCGTTCATAAACCTGGAAAGTCCAAATTTAGTTTTTCCATATTTTCTGGGATGATGTTTCACAACTTTCTCAGTGATCCGCGTAAAACCCTCTTTTTTTGCCAGCATAGGTATATATCGGTGTAATTCCCCATATAAATAGATATTAGCTACCACTTCTTCTTTATAGGCTTTGAGGCCACAATTAAAATCATGGAGTTCAATACCTGCCACCTTTCGCGTGACATAATTAAAAAACTTCGAAGGAATTGTTTTAGAAATCGGATCATGTCGCTCTTTCTTCCACCCACTTACCAGATCATACCCGTCTTGTAGCATTTGAACCATTTCAGGAATTTCATTTGGATCATCCTGAAGATCGGAATCCATGGTAACCACATAACGACCTGTGACTTTTTCAAAACCCGCCTGAAGAGCAACACTTTTCCCGTAATTATGGGAAAAAGAAATCCCATAGATAAATTCACGATGTTCAGCCAATCTTTTGATTTGCTCCCAAGAGGAGTCTGAAGACCCATCATCCACAAATATTATTTCGTATGTAAATGTGTCATTTAATGCCTTACCGATCTCATTCTCCAGCTCAGGAAGAGATTCTTCTTCATTATATACTGGAATAACAATACTTATGTCTACCTGTTTTTGGGTCTTATTATCTTGCAAAATGTAATCTTTTATAAATATTCGGAAATAGGTTACTTTTAAAGCATTCAAAAACGATAAAATACACTTTCTGCCAGCTATGAAAAAATTGTATTACTCAATGGGTGAAGTAAGTAAATTGACCGGACTCGAGCCTCACGTTCTGCGAAATTGGGAGAAAACCTACACAAAACTTAATCCTAAAAAAAATAGTGCTGGAAATCGAGTATACAAAGAACCCGAATTAGCACTTATATTTCGCATTAAGGAGCTTCTTCAGGATAA
>JAVLBT010000022.1:0-25987 GCA_031580945.1 Gracilimonas sp. | reverse complement strand
GTCCTGAGGGGGTAAATGAAATCCTAAATGGCAAGGAAGAGGAATCTGTTCCAAAGCTTAGTGCAAAAGCCCGAAAAGACCTGAATGAGATAAAAATATTTTTGAACGAACTTTTAGACAGAATTTAACTTCCTACTCTGAAACAATTTTGTGATCTTTTCTTGCCACCATGATCAACAAAAACTGTGCGCAGATCATAAAGGCCATTCCCACCAAATGAAGGACTTGCAGAGCTTTGGGCATATCAAGGTATAGTAAACCTAATCCTACAAATAATTGGAAGATCACAAGACCAACATTTATTAAACCAAGCTGCCTGATGAGTCCATCTGCTTCATACTTTTGTATTAGATAGAATATCCACGCTGCGGCTCCAAGCACGATCCAGGAAAAACTCCGGTGTATGGGGAAAATTGTTCCTACCATATCTATCCACTGTGCTCTTGGGGCTACGATATTTGCATTTTTGATAACATCTATAGCCTCTCGAACCTGTGTCCCCAGTACCAACTGTATCATTGAAATTGATAATAGTATAACGCCAGCGGTCAATATTTTTTTTCTAAATTCTTCACCTATTCGGATCTTTAACAAATCACTCGTTGCCTGGAAGGCCCCATATAAAAGTGTGATCATGATGATCATAGCTACCACCATATGGATCGTGATCATCCCAGCCTGTAAACCTGATTTTACCACAACTCCTCCAAGCCATCCCTGGAACAAGACCAGAACAAACGCTGCTGCTGAGCTCCAAAAAACACCTGGTTTTGCCTTTCTATAACGAAATGAAAGAACAAAAGTGGCTGTAATTAACAGTCCAATCACTACCCCAACGAGGCGGTTCACATACTCCATCCATGTATTAAAAACATTGAATTGACTCTCATCGAATTGGGATGGAAGGTCAGCTAAGCTCGTGGGCGGTATCCACATACCAAAACACTTAGGCCAATCAGGGCATCCAAGTCCTGCACCAGCGGCTCTTACTAAAGACCCAATTAAAATTAGAAAAATAGTGGCGGCTACGGTAATTATCGCTGTTTTTTGATATGCATTTAATTTCATGTTAAAAGACTGTCAAATATGGGGAATAATAATTAAATTTAAGGCTGCATTAAGCAATCATACGACCTACCAAAGTTACATGAATTCAGCCGAAGAAAATATACTCATCAAGAGATCTTTTACAGATATTATCTCTGATTATTACCAATTAACTAAACCCGGAATAACAATGTCTGTGGTTATTAGTATGCTGGTTGGATTCATCCTTGGCAGTGGTGCTAACATAGATTTTTTAATTCTCATTCACGCCCTTATTGGTACTTATTTGATTGCCGCAGGTACCGGAGCCCATAATCAATTCATTGAACGGGCTTCCGATGGTTTAATGAAAAGAACCTCAAAACGCCCCCTTCCCGACCAAAGAATCAATTCAAAAAGTGGAATGATCTTTTCATTAAGCCTGATCTTCTCGGGGCTCTTTTATCTTATTTTGATGGTAAATCCTGTGGCAGGTGCTGTTTCGTTCGTTACGGCGCTTGTGTATCTCGGTATCTACACGCCCATGAAAAAAGTATCTCCCATTAATATTGCGATTGGTGCCATCCCGGGAGCACTTCCACCTGTTGGAGGGTGGGCTGCCGCAACAGGTACCATTACAGAACCAGGTATGTGGCTTTTATTTGGAATCATGTTCTTTTGGCAAGTACCACATGTGCTGTCAATTGCATGGCTATGTAAAGATGATTATTCAAGCGCAGGACTCAAAATGTTGCCTAAAAAAGATGAAAATGGATATAAAACACTATTTTGGTCCTTGATCTGTGTACTTGGATTATTTCCTGTATCAATTGCCTTGTTTCAACTTGACATTTCAGGAGAGATCTTTTTAGTACTTGGAACACTCTTTGCACTTGGGTTTATGGCTTACACCATTAAATTTGGGCTCAACCGAAGTAAGCAGAATGCCAAAGAAATGATGTTTGCCTCCATTGCCTACCTCCCTCTCGTTTGGATTGCCGTTTTCCTGGATCGCTTTATTTCTTTATGAAAATTTCCTATCCAAAATAAAATAAGTAAGGCTACGCAGATGCCATCAATCCACTCGCTGTGCGATCCCTTAAATATTTTTCTTTAGTATACTTTTTCAGCTTTTCAACCATACCTAAAAATCTTCTTTTCAGTTTTTCGCTCAAAATACTATACTCTTTCTGTTTCATTCCAAAAAATTAATTCATCATAGACGTTGAACAATGAGCGAAAATCCAAAGATTAAAGATCCTAATGTCCCTGAACGGGATCCTAAAAAACGATCCTTGTTTACTCGTTTTCTTGATTTTGTGGAATGGCTGGGCAACTTACTTCCCCACCCTGTAACGCTATTTGCACTATTTGCTATAGGTGTTGTGGTCTTAAGTGGTTTGGCTGATTGGTTAGACTGGAGCGCAAACGACCCTCGCCCGGAAGGTGCGCCAGGCAGAGCGGATGATGGTATCATTCGCCCTATTAGTCTTATGAATGCCGAGGGGCTGCGGATGATTGTCCAAAACATGGTGAGTAATTTCACCAATTTTGCACCTTTGGGAGTCGTTTTAGTGGCCCTGCTTGGTGTGGGGGTTGCTGAGCATTCCGGGTTGATCAGTGCTTGTATCCGGGGCATTGTTTTAAAAGCTGCATCCTTTAAACCTGATACTTCAAAAGTCACAGGTATCACTGGATTTTTTAAAAAGATCTTCAACTTCATTATTACACCAAAAAATTTGGTGACAATCGCCATTAGTTTTGCCGCAGTCGTTTCCAATACGGCTTCTGAGATGGGTTATGTGGTATTAGTTCCCCTTGCAGCGGTGATCTTCCATTCCATGGGGCGACATCCTCTCGCAGGCCTTGCATGTGCCTTTGCCTGTGTTTCAGGAGGATATAGCGCCAATATTTTGATTGGAACCATAGACCCGCTTTTAGCCGGCCTTACACAAGAGGCTGCTCAAATCATTGATCCAGATTATGTGGTAGTTGCAACCGCCAATTATTATTTCATGTTTGTGAGTACTTTCATGATCACCGCAATCGGAGCTTTTGTCACCCTTCGGATCGTAGAGCCTAAACTTGGTAGTTATGATGAAAGCATGGCCATGGAAGATCTTTCCGATGAAGCCTCGATGGACCCGCTGACAGATAAAGAAATTCATGCCTTAAAATGGACCGGCGTTTCCGTAGTTATTATGCTTGGAGTTTTGTCGCTCACCATTGTTCCGGAAAATGGCATTCTTCGAAATCCTGAAACCGGAGACTGGAAAAACTCTCCTTTTCTAAGAGGCGTCGTCACTTTCATCTTCATATGCTTCCTCATTCCTGGATTTGTGTATGGTAAAGTGGTTGGTACCATGAAAAACGATCGTGATGTGATAGAAGGAATGTCAAAATCGATGTCAACGCTGGGCCTGTATATCGTGATCGTATTTTTTGCAGCGCAGTTCGTGGCCTACTTTGGCTGGAGTAATCTCGGACAAATATTTGCGGTAAAAGGAGCCGAGTTTCTGCAAAGTACAGGTGCAACCGGTCCTATCATTTTCATAGGATTTATATTGGTCTCCGGTTCTGTAAATTTGATGCTTGGATCAGCCTCCGCTCAATGGGCTGTGACCGCTCCCATATTTGTCCCTATGCTGATGCTTATTGGCTATACGCCAGAAGTCATTCAGGCCGCCTACCGCATTGGAGATTCTGTAACGAACATCATAACCCCGATGATGAGTTACTTTGGTTTGATCCTTGCCTTTGCAAACAAATACGACAAAAACTTAGGTATAGGCACCATCATTTCAATGATGCTTCCATACAGCATTTTTTTCCTGATCGGATGGATCATCCTTTTTTATGTCATGGTGTTTGGGCTTGGAATTCCAGTTGGACCCGGAGAGGAGATCTATTATATGATTGGAGAATAATCATACAGCGTTTTTAAAGCACGGAGGTCATAGATTCATATGTTCATCATATAGTGTAGTTCAATGGAACAAAGGCCAATTTGTGATAGATGATCTCACTTTAACTGCATATCCAGAAAATGAATAACCTGTTCAACAGTTGGCTCAAACCACGGATGAAATAACCAAAATGAATGCGGAGCATCGTCAAAGGTGTAGGTTTTATGTTGGATTCCATGGTGATCTAAAACTTCAATAGCCTCTTCTCTTCCGGCTAAAAAACGAGGATAAGAACTCCCTATAAATAACATCGGGGGTGTCAACTCATCAACATGGGTTAAGGCTGATGCTTCGATCCATTTACCCCTGACTTCTTTCTGATCTCCACCCAGCCATTTTCCCGCTACAACTCCTTCTTTTGAATCCGGGTGAATGAATGCCAAAATACCATCAATATCCACAATGGCTTGAACTTCTGTTGTGGCGTTTGAAGTGTCAGATGGGTCTTCAAAGTGGTGATCTTTGGCTGTTGTCCCCACAAGAGCCGCTAATTGTCCACCAGCTGAAGTTCCTAAAATTGCTATTCGCTCACTGTCAATATTAAAATCATGGGCATGATCTTTTATCCACTTTATTGCTGTTTTTATATCCTGCACGGCGGCAGGATATTGAGCTTCCAAGCTGAGCCGATACTCTATCGCAATTGCCGCGAACCCATGGTCGGCAATTTCTTTTGCCAAAGGATGAAGCAAAGATTTATTTCCTGAGATCCAGCCACCGCCATGAATTAATAATACGGTTGGACGAGTATTTTCTTCCCTTAACTGAGAGGTAAAAACATCCAGCCGCAAGACGCGATTGTCCGTGCTTTTATATACTAAATTACGCTGAATGTTGATCTGACCATCTATGTCAGGATTAGCTATTTTGATCTGCGGATAGTCTTTCACATATTTTTGATAAGCACTGTGAATGGTGTATGAGGTATCTCTTGGAAAATTGACATTTTGTACCTGTGCATAACCTAAAGGCGACAGGAACCATCCTATTGTTATCACCAAAAAATGCTTCATCGTTATTGCTCTTTGACCATAATTAGATTCCCATTTTGAGTTTTTAATTGTTCGCGTAATAAGCATACAATTTCTTCAGGTGTCAACGAATTATCTAACGACTATAGGAATTGCTTAAATTTGGTTGTTAAAGAGTCTTGGATTTCTTTTTACTTCTAAACCAAATCAAATAAAAAAAGAGCCGTCCACAGACGGCTCCAATTTTACAGCATAAAGCAGCTCTCACATTATTATAAAGGTAAATTATCATGCTTTTTCTGAGGCACAGAATCTACTTTATTTTGTGCAACTTCAAGCTGTTTGATCAGCTTTTCGCGTGTTTCATTTGGCAGAATAACATCATCGATGAAGCCTCGTCCTGCCGCCAAATATGGATGAGCAAAGTTTTCACTGTATTCATCCTCAAGCTCTTTCTGTTTGGTTTCCGGGTCATCTGCATTTGCAATCTCTTTACGGAAGATAATCTCTACCGCCCCTTTTGTTCCCATCACAGCAATTTCAGCGGTTGGCCAGGCTACATTGTAGTCCGCACGAATGTGTTTAGAGTTCATCACATCGTAGGCTCCGCCATATGCTTTTCGCGTGATCACAGTCATCTTAGGCACAGTGGCCTCACAAAAGGCATACAATAATTTGGCGCCGTGTTTGATAATTCCATTCCATTCCTGATCGGTTCCGGGTAAAAATCCGGGTACATCTTCAAATACAATCAATGGAATATTAAAGGCATCACAGAAGCGAACAAAACGAGCGCCCTTCAGAGAAGCATCAATATCCAACACGCCTGCCAAAGAAAGCGGTTGATTGGCCACAACACCTACACTTCTTCCACCAAGTCTTGCAAAGCCGACTACAATATTATCTGCATAATCTTTATGCACTTCATAAAAAGAATCTTTATCCATTATTCCATTGATCACATCATGAATATCGTATGGTTTGTTTGGGTTGAGAGGCACAAGCTCGTCCAATGCCTTAGCTTTTCCAGAATCCGGTTCTTTGGATTCAATCATTGGCACTTTTTCTTCGCAATTTTGAGGCACATACTTCATTAATTCCCGAATGTCATTAAGACAAACCGCATCATTGGGGCTTGAAAAATGCGAAACACCGGATTTGGTATTATGAGCGGAAGCTCCTCCCAGTTCCTCTGACGTCACCTCTTCGTGAGTTACTGTTTTCACCACATTTGGACCGGTAACAAACATATAACTTGTGTCTTGGACCATGAAGATAAAATCAGTAAGAGCAGGACTGTAAACTGCACCGCCAGCACATGGACCCATAACTGCTGATATTTGTGGAATCACTCCCGACGCCATACTGTTTCTCCAAAAAACTTCTGCGTATCCTCCCAAGGAGGAAACCCCTTCTTGAATTCGTGCCCCACCAGAGTCATTTAGCCCAATCACCGGGACACCGTTTTTCATTGCCAGATCCATGATCTTGCATATCTTTTCAGCGTGGGTTTCCGAGAGTGAGCCGCCGAACACAGTAAAATCCTGACTGAAGACATACACCGGCCGGCCATGAATTTTACCAAGTCCCGTGACGACTCCATCCCCAAGAAATTGTTTTTTTTCAAGCCCGAAAGCGGTACTTCTGTGCGTTACAAATTTATCTATTTCTTGGAATGATCCCTTATCAAGCAGTAAATCGATGCGCTCCCGGGCAGTCAACTTTCCTTTTTCATGTTGTTTTTCTATGCGGGCTTCCCCACCGCCTTTAAGGGCTTCTTTTCGGAGTTTCTGAAGTCGTTCAACTTTAGGATTGGTAGCCATAAATACTATCTGATTTAGGATTTATATTCTTGAAAATAGGATTGAAGCCGGTCGGTAAATTCGACGGCTATATCGGAAAACATATCAACATTGTTTTGTGAGAAGATCTTTTCGTGTATATACTCAGCAGCTACATCCCAGTTGTCCTTTTTTTGGATATTTTTTAGTGTCTGGATATATTTTTTTTTCTTTCCATTATAAAGCTGTTCAATAAAAACTCCTTCTTGTCCTACTAAAAAATCTTTTAGTTCAGGTATTTCTTCCGGTTCATCTTCCATCAAGTCAGTAGCGTCATCAACCAGATCCTCTTCATCTATGATCTCATCTTCATCATCAGTGTCCGAGCTGCCCATTAATACTTCCATTTGGTCTGGGCGTAAAAATGATTGCCACATTGGGCGATCTTCTTCTTCCTCATCGGGTTCTTCCATAACTCCTTCAGCCGGTTCATCATCATCGGCGATTAGATTTTCAAGTTCTTCCTGTGGGTCAGAAGACTCAGGTTCAAACTCATCAACTAAAGGCTCTTTCTCAGTTTCATCCGTTTTATTGGGCTCATTCTCAGTTTCTTCTTTTGCTTGCTCATCTTCATCGAGGTTCTTGAATGAAGAAGCAGCCTGATCGAGTACCGTTACCAAATTTTTACGAAATTTCTGCATTTCCTCGGATTGTTCTCCGAGTTTAATAGCTTTGGATATTTCTTCTGCATCTGGAGTTTCTTCAAACTCCTCAAATATTGATTTTTCCTGTTGTTCTGATTTGAAAAGGGCGTTAAAGGATTCCTGATCGGTCAATTGGGGATCTTCGGCTTTATAATCACCGAAAAAACTATCGAGCAAGCGTTGTTCTTTTTCATCTATTTGCTCCACCACTTCCTCATCGGGTTGGTCGTATCGATTCTTTTGAGCAATGAGCTCATCCCGAAACTGCTCTCTAAATTTCTCCTGCAGTTTCACGTCCAGCAGATCAGGATAAGACAATATTTCGATGAACCGTTCTTTGGTGATCTCTTCATTGAGTTCATTAAATGCCTTCGCGGTCAGGTATAATCCTTTATCCTCAAAGAATAATTGAATTAGTTTGGCATCAATTTTCCCGCCAAACAAGGTAAATAACAATTCTAAGACGCTGGCCCAGTCTTTAGCCGAATAGGAAGCAACAAGATTTGCATCCAGGTTATGGATAAGTAATTTACATCTTTTCTTATCAAGCGTATCCAAATTTCGTTTTTGCATGTAAAGCGGGATAGCCTTCCCAAAATGCTTGTAAATGGTAAGCCTGTCAGTTCTTTGAACGAGCTCATCAAACGCAAGCTCGTCTTCGCCTTTATAAATATACTCAGCCATATGTTGCCTGGGCTCGAGATATACTTTAATAATTTCATTCATCACCCTGCTGGTGACTACATAAAATTTATCTTTTGGAATCCGTGAATGAGCATATAAAGTTTCCTGAAAATCCTTCCATGCTTCTTTTACAGCGGGTTTCGATACATCAGCCCACTGACTCCCCTGAAGCTCAAATTCCTGCCGAACTTTATCATTGATTTCGATACGTATTCGTTCTACGATAAAGGATGGGAATCCAGCAGATAAAAGATTTTTCAGGGTATAAAAAGGCTTATCGGATTTAACCGCGCCTATAAGCTTATCAATAATTTCTTCTACTGCTTTGTGCATATCGATATTCCGAATTTAATTGAAAATAAAGCCTCCCGACTCCCAATACAATTAAGTATTTAGTATTTCTGTAAATGTTTTCAATTTTTAATTATCAATTAACTTCTTTGGGTACTTTAATGTATCAAGACTCACTTATTAAGAACTTTTTCTTTGATGATTCCTCGTTCTTTACTTCAAACTTACTACCTTTAGGTATGATTTCACTATCAGCAGAAAGACTCAGTAAAAAGTTTAATTCGAAAACTGTTTTTGAAGGAATCACCATTGAACATCAACATGGGGTTTTGGGTATTTCCGGTTCCAACGGAAGTGGAAAATCAACGTTATTAAAATGCTTAGCTTATCTTCTTCGCCCAAATTCCGGTTCTATAGTGTGGAAAAATAATGAACATTTGATGAATCAAAGTCAGGTTAAGGAACATATTGGTTATGTAGCGCCATACATAAATTTATATGCTGAGCTTACCATTGTTGAAAATTTAGCGTTCCTCCTGGAGGCGGGCGGAAACTATGCTGATTCTGGAAATATCAGCACCCTGCTGGAGCGTGTTCAACTAACAAAATTAAGTAACCAACTTTTTGGCAGTCTTTCCACCGGACAGCAACAACGGGCAAAGTTAGCCGCAGCATTGGTTCACAAGCCTAAGATATTAATGATGGACGAACCTGGTTCAAACCTGGATGAGGTTGGGCACAAGATGGTTAGATCTATAGTGGAAACTGAAGCCGAAAAGGGAACTCTCATCTTTTTAGCCTCCAACGACCCCAATGAAATATCGCTCTGTAAAAGAGTGATTAATATGACAATTTAGCTTTACAGGGCTTCGGCCTAAAAGATCTTGAATCAAATTATATAAGAAAAACATTATTCACCATAAATATATTAGCTTTAATTTTACCTCAAAAGCATTCAATAATATTATAAAATCAAGATTAATATGATTTCAGAAAATGATCAAAAACTGGCGACTCTAATACTCGAACATAGTACTGAGGTTCAGCAAGGACAAAACGTCATGGTCCAGCTTATTGGACTTAATGGCATTAATTTACTACGGGCACTGGTTGAACAAGTTCGTGCTAAGGACGCCCATCCATTTGTACAGATCGAAGATGCTGACACACAGCGAATACTTATTGAACAGGGAAATGAGGAATTCTGGAAAAATCAGGCATCAGTCGATCAACTTTCTAAAATGAAACAGATGGATGCTTTTATCGGTATCCGTGCATCCGAAAATATCTATGAAACGTCTCTGGCCAGTAAAGAAGCAAATAAAGCTTATTCTGAACATTTTCTGAAGCCGGTCCACTTTGATGAACGCGTTAACAATACAAACTGGTGTATCATGCGCTATCCATCCTCAGCATTTGCTATGAATGCGAAGATGCCTACCCGAGCATTTGCAGAATTTTATTATAAAGCATGTTTGGTAGATTATGCCCAACTGGAGGAAGCGATGAAACCGCTTGAAAAACGACTTCGGGCAACGGATCAAATTCACCTTAAAGGGGAAGGAACCGATATAAAATTCTCTGTAAAGGGACAAAATTGGGTTCCGTGTTTTGGAAAACGAAATGTTCCCGATGGAGAGCTGTTTACCTCTCCGGTTTTAGATTCGGTGAACGGAGTGATCTCTTATGCCCCGTCAGTGTATCAGGGTAAACCTTTTGAATTTGTGAAACTTGAAGTGGAGAATGGAGTGGTTGTCGATTTTGATTCATCTAACAACGACGCTCTTAAAGATATCCTTGAAACTGATGATGGTGCACGCCGATTTGGTGAATTCAGTTTTGGGCTGAACCCGGTTATCGAAAGTCCCATGTATGATATTTTATTTGATGAGAAGATCTACGGGTCTAACCACCTAACACTTGGTAAGGATTATGAAGTAGCTCCAAACGGGAATTCCAGTAACATTCACTGGGATCTGGTGTGTATCGGTGCAGATGTATATCTGGATGGTGAGCTTGTGCGCGAAGGACGCAAGTTTGTCGTGAATGACTTGAAGGGGTTGAACCCGGAAGAGCTTTTGTAATATTGAATTGCCACAATCAAACACTGTCCTCTCTCTTCCCGAATCATCGGGACAGCAAAGCTGAAATCGGTCTCTCTCCAAAGAGAGACCGATTCTTGCCAATACGGACATTCTTGACCTAAGAACTAAGCTACCAGGATCAAGAACCTGTGTCCCTCGGAGGGACCGTAAAATCAATTCATTGATTTTACAGGGAGGATATTCAGCAATCTACACCATAAAAAAGGCGGACATCACTGCCCGCCCTGCGCTATTCACTTCTCATTTCAGGCGTCACACCTGAAGGTAAGATCGATCATGGTATTTAAACTTCTACATTTACTCTTGGTCCAGCATTGATGATTGCTTCACTGCTGCCTTCCTTGTATTTGTCGAAGTTCTTGGCAAATAATTTGCCGAGTTTTTCAGCTTGTTTATCGTATTCTTTCGGATTCTCCCAAGTGTTTTTAGGTAACAAGATTTCAGAATCCACATTTGGGCATTCTGTTGGTATTTGGAAACCAAATACTTCATCCTCAACAGTTGGAGCGTTATCTAATTCACCTGCATGAATTGCATTAATAATGGCACGAGTGCTCTTGAGGTCCATTCTGCTTCCTTTGCCATACGGTCCTCCAGTAAGTCCTGTATTTACCAGCCAAACATTCGCTCCTTTTTCCTTCATTTTCGCTGCAAGCATTTCAGCATATTTAGATGGATGCCAGACCAGAAACGCGGCACCAAAGCAAGCTGAGAACGTTGCTTCAGGTTCAGTAACACCCACTTCAGTACCGGCAACTTTTGCAGTGTAACCACTTATGAAGTGATACATGGCTTGCTCTGGCGATAGCTTACTGACAGGTGGTAATACTCCAAAAGCATCATAAGTTAGAAAAATTATGTTTTTTGGATGGCCTGCGATACATGGAATTTTTGCATTTGATATATATTCAATAGGATAGGATGCCCGGGTATTTTGGGTAATTGAGACATCGTCATAATCAACTGTTCGAGTTTCTTCATCATATCCCACATTTTCCAATACAGTTCCAAACTGAATGGCATTAAAGATTTCCGGCTCTTTTTCTTTAGACAAATTGATGGTTTTGGCATAACACCCACCTTCAATATTGAAAACACCGTCATCACTCCAGCAGTGCTCATCATCACCGATCAATTTTCGGCTTTGATCAGCAGAAAGAGTGGTTTTACCCGTTCCTGAGAGTCCAAAGAATAATGCTACATCATCTTCCCCTTCATTGGCTGAACAGTGCATGGACAAAACATTTTGTTTAGGCATCAGGTAATGCATAACTGTGAAGATACCTTTCTTCATTTCTCCAGCATATTCAGTTCCCAAAATGACCATTTCTTTTCGTTTGAAATTGACGTCTACACTTGCATCTGATGTCATTCCCTCGGTGTGTTTATTAGCAGGGAATTTACCAGCATTATAGACAACAAAGTCAGGCTCACCGAAGTTTTTCAATTCTTCTTTTGTTGGCCGTATAAGCATATTTCGCATAAATAATCCATGGTAGGGCCGTTCCGCAATAATTCGAACTTTAAGCCGATAGTTGGGGTCCCATCCGGCAAACCCATCAATTACATATAATCGTTCTCTTGTATTTAAATAATCCGTGGCGCGTTGCATATTAATATCAAATGTATGCTCATCGAGGGAAATATTTACACTTCCCCACCATACATCATCATGTACTTCAGGAGTGTCTACTACCCTTTTATCGGCTGGGCTACGGCCGGTTCTTTTTCCTGAACGTACAACCAGTGCTCCATTTGCTGCTATAGCTGAGCCTGCATCATATTTTATAGCTTCTTCATAAAATGTAGAAGGGGCTGGATTTCGTAATATTTGTTTAACATTGATTCCATGCTTTGATAAGTCGAATGTTTGAGCAGCCATAATATGTATGATTGAATATGATTGAATGTTAGACTTGAATGACATCTATAAATAAGTAATAAATCATGAACGTTTTATGAATAATTAGGTAAAATTATCATGAATATTTAATCGCATTATTTGTTTTAAAAAACCCCGGCTTCAGCTACCTTTTAGAAGTTTTATACAGCATTAAAAAAACTGCATCAAAATTTTTACTTAAAGAATAATTTTAAATCAGCAAGGCCCATGAAAAAAAGAGTTACTGGTATCGGTGGAATATTTTTTAAGAGTGAAGATCCTCAGTCCTCTAAAGATTGGTACCAGAAACACCTTGGTATTGAAAGTGGAAGGTATGGAGGAACATTTGAATGGCGACATGCTGAAGCGCCGGAAAAAAAAGGATTCACTGCATGGAGCGTATTTGATCAAGAAACCGATTACACTAAACCCAGCGAAAAAGATTTCATGATCAATTACCGGGTTGAAAATCTGGAAGAATTGCTGAAAACACTAAAAGCAGAAGGTGTGAAAGTGATCGGAGAAATGGAAGTCTTTGAATATGGTAAATTCGGCTGGATCATGGATCCAAATGGCATCAAGATTGAACTTTGGGAGCCGAATGATGATGAATATGATAAGATTAAGGGCGAGACGAATATGTGCTCGTAGTAGAATGGAACCAGCGGTTCCGGTACACATTCCGAACGGGACGTTCGGAACACATAACGAGGGTAAAACTAATTCAATTGTTAAACATTATTCTGGATCATTTAAATTTTTGTGAATTTAGTTCAACGGGCCGTAGGGAACTATGGGAATTTCGGCACACAATCATTGATTTCATAACCAAGTCTTTACCACACTCTCCTCTCTCTTCCAGATTCTCGGGACAGCAAAGCTGAATCCGTTCTCTCTCCAAAGAGAGTCAGGTTCTTGCCATGAAGTAGATTTTTATTGGATGAGAAATTTTGAGAAAGCAAGGACCTGTGTCCCGTCGGAGGGGCAGAAAAATCAACTTGTTGATTTTTCAGGGAGGATCGTCAGAAATCTACTTTCATATACTAATCCAAAAAAAATGGGCTGAGACTTACATCCCAACCCAATTTTTAATTCCTAATCCGCTTTCGCCCAAGCTTCCGCATCTTCCACCACTTCGGCGAATTCAATGGAATCGCCATTTTTGTTCATCGTTGCTTCAAAGTGAATCGGTCCTTCCTCATCCCTGCTTATCAGCAATGAAGCCAGTTTGTTGGTGATATTTTGCTGGATCACACGCTTTAGAGGGCGTGCACCATAAACCGGATCATATCCCCGGACAGCCAGCCAGTCTTTTACATTTTCAGGCACATCCAGTTTAACCTCATTTTTGGAAAGCATTTGGTGAACCCGCTTAAGCTGAATATCCACAATAGAACGAATATGGCTTTGATCAAGCGGATGAAACACAATGGTATCATCCACGCGGTTCAGAAACTCAGGACGAATTGTTTTTTTGAGTTGCTCAAAAAGTTTATTCTGAAGCTCATCATATTTTTCGTCTGTCATACTACCACCGCTCTTTTCGATCTCATTGGATATCAGGTGAGAACCGATATTGGAGGTCATAATAATGATGGTATTCTTAAAATCTACGGTTACTCCCTTATTATCAGTCAACCTTCCTTCATCCAGCACTTGTAACAAAATATTGAACACATCTGCATGGGCTTTTTCGATCTCATCTAACAAGATCACGGAATATGGATGTCTTCTGGCAGCTTCGGTTAACTGACCGCCCTCATCATACCCCACGTATCCGGGAGGTGCACCCACTAATCGGCTCACGCTGTGTTTTTCCATGTACTCACTCATATCGATGCGAATCATAGCGTTTTCATCATTAAAGAGAAAATCAGCCAATGAACGCGCAAGTTCGGTTTTGCCTACACCCGTCGACCCCAGAAAGAAAAAAGAGCCAATTGGTTTTTGTTCGTCTTGCAAACCTGCTCGTGACCGTCGGACCGCATTTGAAACAGCTTCAATGGCTTTATCCTGCCCAATAACCCGCTCATGCAGTTCATCTTCCAGATGCATCAGTTTTTTACGCTCACTCTGCAGCATTTTACGCACGGGAATTCCTGTCCAACGGGCAACGATGTCTGCAATATCTTCTGCATCTACTTCTTCTTTAAGTAAAGATTGATTTTCCTGCATATCATCCAGCTTATCTTGCGATGCTTGCAGATCATTCTCTAACTGCGCGATCGTTCCATATCTAAGTTCAGCCACTTTTTCATAGTTGCCTTGTCGTTCCGCTTTATCTGCTTCGTTTTTTGTAGTATCAATTGCTTGTTTAAGCTCACGCACTTTTTGGATCAGATCACGCTCTTGCTCCCACTGCACTCGCATCGATTTTCGCTCTTCCTCCAGGTCAGCCAGTTCTTTTTCTATGCTTTTGATCTTGGATTCATCTTTTTCGCGTTTCAATGCCTCACGCTCAATTTCCAGTTGTCGGATTTGTCGCTCTAACGCATCTAATTCTTCTGGAAGAGAATCGATCTGTAAACGTAATCTTGAAGCAGCTTCATCTATCAGGTCAATGGCTTTATCAGGTAAAAAACGATCTCCAATATATCGGTGTGAAAGTTCAGCTGCAGCAACAACCGCCGCATCTTTGATCCGTACGCCATGGTGCACTTCATACCGTTCCTGCAACCCACGTAAGATTGAAACTGTGTCTTCAATGGACGGCTCGTTGATCAAGACCGTTTGAAGTCGCCTTTCCAGCGCTTTGTCCTTTTCAATGTACTTGCGGTACTCGTCCAGCGTAGTCGCGCCAATAGCATGAAGTTCGCCACGAGCCAATGCAGGCTTGAGGATATTAGCAGCATCCATAGCGCCTTCTGTTGCGCCTGCTCCAACCAGTGTATGAATTTCATCAATAAATAGAATGACTTCACCTTCCGATTCAGATACATCCTTTACCACCGCTTTCAGGCGTTCCTCAAATTCACCCCGGAATTTGGTTCCTGCGACCAATGCACCCATGTCTAATGCTACAATGCGTTTGGTTTTAAGGCCTTCGGGAACATCACCCCGTACAATACGCAGCGCCATTCCTTCCGCTATTGCAGTTTTACCTACACCCGGTTCACCAATCAATACAGGATTATTTTTTGTTCTGCGAGTAAGAATTTGCATCACCCGCCGTATTTCCTGGTCGCGCCCAATAACCGGATCCAGTTTATTTTTTTCTGCCAGTTCATTCAGGTCCCTGCCATATTTTTTAAGAGCTCCATATCGGCTTTCAGCATTTGGATCATCTACGGTTTGATTTCCGCGTACATCCTTTAATACCTTCAATATATTCTCTTTAGTAACACCCTGATCTTTTAACAAGTTAGCTACTTCACCTTTTACTTCCGTCATTCCAATAAGTACATGTTCAGAACTGATGTACTCATCACCCAGTTTGTTGGCTTCTTTTTGGGCAACATCAAATAATTGCTTGCTGTTATTTGATAAATATTGGCCAGTAACTGAGGATCCCTGTACCTTCGGTAATCTGTTTAACACCGAATCTACAACTTGTAAAATTGCAGATGTATTCGCTCCTAATTTATTGAGAAGTGTATTTACTATACTGTTTTGATCGCCTAAAAATGCTTTTAAGATATGTGAAGGCTCTACAGCCTGATTATTAGCAGACTGAGCCAATTCAATGGATTTTTGAACAGCCTCTTGAGCTTTTAAAGTAAATTTATTCAAGTTCATTTTTTCTCCTTTATCTCTTTTTACTCTAATATTCTCCAAAATCGTGCCCCGATCATATTAATGTCGCTTTTACATAATTAACCACATCCTGTTCTGTCTTATCGGGTGCTAATTAGCAATTAAAGTGTCAAAATGTTCTATTCAATCCTAAAATGACAGAGATTTATCCGCTTCTATAAAAAAAATTGGAATGGGTGTTTATTGAAAAGATCCTTGTAAAATGAATAGACTAAAAAAAGCAGAAATGGAGTTATTGGAGCAAACAATAAAAAAACCCTGAACTGTATCAGAGCTCAGGGTTTGGGTTTTTCGGGGTACAAAATTCTTAAATCTCTATCTCTAAAGGTACGAAATGTTTAGAAGAATTCACTGTAATTTTTAGTAAATACCTAATTAAAAAATAAACCCCGGTTCGTATCAGGAACCAAGGTTTGGGTTTTCGGGGTACAAAATCATAAATTCTAATTTCTTATAGCTCAAATGCTATGTATTGTTCCATATTATTTCTTAGTACAGTTAATAATACGACCTCACTTTCTGCTTCTTCAAGCACATCATAAAATTCTTCTACTGAGGAAATTCTTGTTCGCTGAACAGAAGTTATAATATCATTATCTCTGAGGCCTCTTTCATAAGCATTACTGCTTTGTTGTATATCTGCAACTAAAATACCTTTTATTTCATTCGGAATATTAAGTTGCCTTCTTGCCTCTGAATTCAGATCACGCAGACTGAAACCTAATCTTTCTTTCAGTTCCTCATTATTTTGAGGTATTGACTGCGCAATTTCATCCTCTCTCTTACCTAACGTAACTTGAACACTCTTATTATTATTGTCCCGTATAATTCCCAAAGTAATTTTGTCTCCGGGCTTGAAAGCGGCGATCTCTGTTCTGAAACTATCCCAGTTTCTGATCTCTTCGCCATTTAGTGATACTATGATATCATCTTCTTTTAAGTTTGCCTTAGCGGCTGGACTTGATTCCACGATATCGCCTATGATTATTCCTCTTACGTTTTCAAGACCTAAGGCTCGAGCCATAGTGGGATCCACTTCTCCCTTAAAATAGATTCCCAGGTATCCCCGAGATACTTCACCATCATCAATTAAGTCTTCCATTATTCGCTCGGCCAAATCAACAGGGATGGCAAACCCAATTCCGTCATTGCCCCCGGAACGAGATGCAATCGCTGAATTAATTCCTACTAATTCTCCATTTACATCAATAAGAGCACCTCCTGAGTTTCCAGGGTTTATAGCCGCATCTGTTTGGATATAATCACCATAGGTTGTCAGATTATTCAAAGAACGACCACGAGCGCTTACAATACCAAAGGAAACCGTATGAGCTAAATTCTCGGATAATGGACTCCCAATGGCGAGTACAAAAGACCCAACTTTTAGATTGTCACTATCCCCTAATTTGATAGCTGGTGGATCATCAACATCAATTTTTAGTACCGCAATATCGGTTTGAGGGTCTGTACCAATCAACTCAGCATCCACCTCATTACCATCGAATAAACGCACTCGAATTTCATCGGTTTCGGCGATTACATGATTGTTTGTCAGTATATATCCCTCATCGGATACAATAACACCAGAACCAAGACCTCTTTGTACGCGTTCTCTTGTTTGGCCATCATCTGGCATGCCAAAAAATTGAGAAAAGGGATTCACTACACGTACTTCCTGGGTTCTTTTGGTGGTAATTGTAACCACTGAAGGATTTGTTTTTTCCGCGATATCAACAATTGAATCATTTAAATCTTTGAGTGATGAAACTGACCGGTTTTCTGCCGTTGTCACCTTATTATCTACCACCTGTTTTGTGGTGATGCTGGTATCGGTAGTGGCATAATTTAAACCAAGTAGTATTATTATTGCTGTTGCCACCCCAAATGTGTTTTTCAAAAATGTGTTCATTCCGAAATTATTTAGCTTATTAATTTAGGTTCGAACTTTCAACGCACAAAGACTTTAAAATTGTGCGCTGGTATAATTTCTTTACAAAAAATAAAAGCCGAGGTTGTGTTCAAGCAACCTCGGATCCCTTAACCTAACAGAGCAAGTCTATGAGATCTTGATCTGCTTCTTAACTTTTTCTTCGCTTTTGTTTACGGTAATGTTAAGTACACCATTATCGTATTTTGCTTCAATGCTTTCTTGGTCGATAGTGTCTGGAAGCTGAAATGAGCGGCTAAATTTTCCAAACCCGGATTCGACCCGATGATAGTTTTTACCGTTTTCTTCTTTTTCAAACTTTCGCTCGCCGCTAATCGTTAAGCGTCCGTTATCCAAATCAACATTTATATCATCTTTATTCATACCTGGCAGTGCAACTGAAACTTCAAAGGTTTCATCCGTTTCTGAAATATCTACACTGGGTACAAATGAATCATTTCTGTATTTTAGTGAATCATTAAAAAACTCATCTAAGATATCACTAAATCGTTTGTTATTTAGTTCTGTGTTTGGTCGGGTATAATTTATAAGTGCCATAATGAACCTCTTTTTAAGTTAAATTTTTATCTGTGTTCACTATTAATAATGCAAGTGATGTGCCAATAATTTTAATTATATCGCTTCATGACAGACGGGCAAAGGGAATCTGTTGAAATTTCAGTCAGGATTATTCCGATAGTAATGTTGACAGATAGAAAAGCAGGTCTGTCAGAATCAGAAAAAAAATTGGCAGAAATTATTCGTCATAAATTATAGAAGACAGAAAGCCCTGATAGTAATTTTCAGTATGATGCTTTCTGCCTTACAAAGAGATCTTACAAATAACTTTTTTTCCATTCCCGAGCAACCAAAAAGGCCATCTCCAAGCTTTGCTCATAGTTCAGTCTTGGGTCACAGAAGGTTTCATAGTTTCGATCTAACCCATTTTCATCTAACCCATTCGCACCTCCAACACATTCGGTGACGTTATCTCCGGTAAGTTCAAGGTGAACTCCGCCTAAATAACTTCCCTCTGAGCGATGAATAGCAAATGCTGAACGTACTTCACTTAAAATATCATCAAAGTTGCGAGTTTTGACACCACCGTCTGTGTTAAAAGTATTTCCATGCATTGGGTCCGAACTCCATACAACCGGGAATCCTTCTCGGCGTACAGCCTGTATCAAACCGGGCAGGTCTTTTTCAATTTTATCTTTACCAAAACGTGTTATTAGCACAATTTTACCTGCTTCGCGATTTGGATTAAGCGTTTCTATAAGCTCTAAGGTTTCATCAATTTCAAATGGAGGGCCAACTTTAATACCCACTGGATTATTTATGCCTTTGAAATATTCGACGTGAGCTCCATCCAGATCTCTTGTGCGGTTTCCAAGCCATACCATATGTGCACTTAAATTGAAATGTCCTTTTTTCCGCGGTACGGGTCGGGTTTGAGCAGAGTCATAATACAAGTTCAATGCCTCATGCGAAGTATAAAAATCCACTTTTTGGAGAGTGGAAAATGTATCGGGAGCAATAGATTCAACAAACCTGACCGCTTTAGTGATGGATTTTACCATATCCTCATATTCTGCATAAAACTCGTTATTCTGCATGAAATCGAGTTCCCACTGCTCAGGGTGGTGAAGGTCAGCAAACCCTTCATCTGCCAAAGCTCGTAAAAAGTTCAGAGTTAATCCTGCTTTGTGGTATCCTTCTATCAGACGTTCGGGGTCTGGAGTCCTAATCCCTGAATCAGACTCAAAACCGTTGATCAGGTCCCCACGATAATTATGGATCTCCTTCCCATTCACCATTTCGAAATCATTTGATCTGGGTTTTGCATATTGCCCGGCAATTCGCCCAACACGTAATACCGGAACACCCATCTCATGGATCAGAATAAAGCTTGTTTGAAGCAATACTTTTACCATGTTTACAATTTTTGGTGCTTTCGTGGCGTCAAAACTTTCCGCACAATCTCCACCCTGTAATAAAAATGACTTTCCGGCGCCTACATTAGCAAGTTTCTTTTTTAAAGCTTCTATCTCCCAAGACGTTACAAGGGGAGGTAATGATTTAAGGTTTTGAAAAGCCTCTTCTAATTTCTGCTGATCCGGATAATCTGGCAGCTGTTTTACGGGTTTTTGTTTCCAGGAAGTTGGGGTCCAATTTTGTTTTGCTACTTCTTGCATAATAAATTTTTTTAATGAGTGACTAAAACTATCGGTTTTTCTTGGTTAATGCCTAAAATTCTTTCACATTGTTTGAGGGAATCAAATATATTTGATCAAATTATAATTTTATTTCATGTTAGACACAAAACCAAGCATTCTTGTAGTTGATGATCATCCGGCCTTAGTAACCCTGACCAGGCATAAGCTTATTCAAAAAGGGTACGATGTTCTAACCGCTCAAAATGGAGAAGACGCCTTGGAAATTTCACAAGAGGAATATCCTGATCTGATCTTAAGCGATGTAGAAATGCCCGTATTAGATGGATTTGAATTATGTAAAGCTATTAAAGAGGACGACATGCTTTGCAAAATACCGGTTATGTTGGTCACTTCGATGGTTACGACCGATTACATAATGAAAGGAATTGAAGCCGGGGCTGATAACTACCTGACCAAACCGTATGATGATGAGACATTGTACAGTAAGATTGAGGAATTATTGCTCAATCCACCGGTCCCTAAGAAAGATGCTGACACAGTTGATGTAATCATCGAGGGCAAAACATATAATATACAGGCAGACTATTCCTATTTGGTAAATTTGCTTATCTCCACTTATAAAAATACGCTGGAACAAAATAACCAGCTTAGTAAGATGCAAAGTGGGTTAAATGCAGCAAATAAAGAACTGGAGCTTACGAAAAACGAGCACGAAGAGCTCATTCATAATATTTTTCCGGAAAAAGTGGCTGAGAATCTGATCGCCTATGGTACGGTTACGCCAGAACGTTATCAGGATTCTACGATCATGTTTACCGATTTTGCGGGTTTTACAAAAGTTGTGCCCGACCTCTCTCCAGAAAAATTGATTGAAAGCCTTAGTTTTTACTTTGATCACTTTGATGAGATCACTTCCAAGCATAAACTTATAAAAATCAAAACTATTGGCGATAGCTATATGGCCGCCGGGGGCCTGCCCGAACGGAATCAGTCTCACCCTATTGATACTATTTTAGCCGCCTTAAAGATCACACAGTTCGTTAAAAACTATGAGCAGGAAAAAGACAAGGAAATTCCTTATTTGCCAATTCGAATTGGCGTACATACCGGAAAAGCAGTAGTAGGAGTTATTGGTAAAAGCAGGTTTGCTTATGACATTTGGGGTGAAACCGTAAACCTTGCAGCACGATTAGAATCCCATTCAGAAGATAACGCGATCAATATTTCAGAAACTACATATCAAAGAATTAAGGATTTCTTTATTTGTAAAAATCGGGGCGAGGTTGAAACCAAGTATATAGGAACAATTCCCATGTACTTTGTAGAGCGGATAAAACCTGAATATTCTGAAGACGATGCAGGATATGTTCCCAACCGGTTATTCGTAAGAGAATACAATTCTCGCACTCGAAGTAAAGAATAACCGCTGCTATTAAACCTGTTACCCATCCATGTTATGGTTGTTTGAAGAATAAGCATATCGTGTTATAAAGGAATGAAGCTTTTGCGCCATCTGTTTTGTATTTTTGGAAGTTCTGAAATTTTAAAAAATCCATTCCATTGCAACACAACATTGTAGTACGTGGTGCTCGTGAGCACAACCTTAAAAACATTGATATAGATATACCCCGCAATCAATTTGTTGTGATCACCGGTCTTTCTGGATCAGGTAAATCGTCTCTGGCTTTTGATACCATATATGCTGAAGGACAACGTCGCTTTCTTGAATCCCTTTCGGCTTACGCGAGACAGTTTTTAGGAATGATGGAACGACCCGCTGTTGATTTTATCGATGGCCTGTCTCCTGTGATTTCCATTGATCAAAAAACGACCAATCGAAACCCACGATCAACAGTGGGTACGGTTACAGAAATCTATGATTTTCTCAGATTATTCTATGCACGGGTCGGTACTCCCTATTCTTGGAAGACAGGCAATAAGATGGAAAAGCAATCCGCTGACCAAGTGGTAGCCAACGTTCTGGATATGCCCAAAGGGACAAAAGCCTATTGCCTCGCTCCTGTTGTTAGGGGAAGAAAAGGACATTATCGAGAGCTCTTTGAACAAACGATCAAACAGGGATTTGTACAAGCTCGTATTGATGGCGAGTTTCGTGATCTTGAAGACGATATGAAACTGGACCGGTATAAAACGCATAATATTGAAATAGTCGTTGATCGGTTTGTGATCTCACCTAAAAGTGAAAAACGCATAGCAGACAGCATTCGATTAGCGCTCGAAATGGCAGATGGAAACGTCATACTTGCCGTAAAAGATGGCGATGAAATTAAGGACAAGCTTTATTCCCAAAATCTCTTTGATCACGAAAGCGGTTTAGCTTACGAAGACCCAGCTCCTAATTTATTCTCTTTTAATTCTCCCTACGGCAATTGCAAGAAGTGTGAGGGATTGGGATATACGTATGACGTAAGCTGGGACCTGTTAGTACCCAATAATGCACAAAGTATTGCAGAAGGCGGGATCCGTTTTCTTGGAGCCCCCAGAGATATATTTGTCTTTAAACAGCTAAAAGCTATACTCAATACCTTTGATGTAGATTTTGAAACTCCGATCCAAGAATTTTCCGATGAATTAAAAGATATCCTTATGAATGGCAGCGGTGATACAAAATATTCCGTTAGCTATGATTTTAAGGACAATTCGGTGACTTATAAGCATAAGTTCGAGGGGCTTCGAGATACAATCATAGACCAATATCACAACAGCAAAAGCAATAAACAGCGAGATAAAGCCAAAGCATTCATGGATCGTGTAACCTGTCCAAAATGTGATGGGGGCCGACTTAATAAAGAAGCACTTTCCTATAAAATTGACGGATATAACATCCATGACTTGGTGCAAATGGATATTCAGGAATTGCGGGATACATTATATGGCATAAACTTAAATGAACGGCAGCAAATTATTGGAAATCAGGTCTTAAAAGAAATTCGGGACCGGCTTGATTTCCTGTTGAATGTAGGCCTTAATTATCTCTCTCTGGACCGTGAAGCACAAACATTAAGTGGTGGTGAAGCACAGCGTATACGTCTTGCTACGCAGATAGGAACTCAACTCGTAGGTGTACTCTATATTTTGGATGAACCAAGTATTGGCCTTCATCAAAGAGATAATATAAAGCTGATCAAATCGCTTGAAACCCTGCGTGATCTCGGCAATTCTGTGTTAGTGGTTGAACATGATCGTGAAACAATTGAGCATGCAGATTTTGTCGTTGATCTGGGACCTGGTGCCGGAGTAAATGGGGGCCATATAGTTACTGCAGGGAAACCTGGTGAACTTGATCCTGCTTCTGATACAGCTAAGTTCCTGAATGATGAAGAAGTCATTGAAGTTCCCGAAAAACGAAGGAATGGGAGTAAAAAAACGATTCGTATCACGAATTCAAGAGGCCATAATCTCCAAAATCAGGATCTTGAGGTACCACTCGGAAAATTTATTTGTGTAACGGGTGTGAGTGGTAGCGGTAAGAGTTCTCTTATCAACCAAACACTCGTTCCCATACTCTCCAATCATTTTTATAAATCCAAAACGGTCCCCCTTCCTTACGATTCTATAGAGGGAATCGATAATGTAGATAAGATCATTTCGATCGACCAATCTCCCATTGGGCGTACTCCTCGCTCAAACCCTGGGACTTACACCAAAGTATTTGACCACATCAGACGTCTTTTTGCTGAGCTTCCCGAATCTAAGATCCGGGGATATGATCAGGGACGCTTTTCCTTTAATGTAAAGGGCGGTCGTTGTGAGGAATGCAATGGAGACGGTGTTCGTAAGATCGAGATGAATTTTTTACCTGATGTGTATGTGACTTGCGAAACCTGCAATGGTAAACGCTATAACCGGGAAACCCTGGAGATCTATTATAAAAGCAAGAATATATCGGATGTTCTCAAGATGCCCATCAGCGAAGCAGCCGAATTTTTTGATGCCCAACCTTCCATAAGCCGAAAACTGGATACCTTAGTTGATGTTGGGCTCGGTTACCTCACGCTTGGACAATCCTCAACCACCCTTTCCGGTGGAGAGGCGCAGCGCATTAAATTAGCACGGGAACTTTCAAAAGTTGGAACCGGCGACACGCTCTATGTCATGGATGAACCAACAACCGGATTACACTTTCAGGACGTTCGGATGCTTGTAAATGTGATTCAGAAACTGGTTGAAAAAGGAAATTCCGTGATCGTTATTGAACATAATTTAGACCTGATCAAGGCAGCCGATTGGATCATTGATATGGGGCCTGAAGGAGGTCGCGGCGGAGGTGAGATCATTACTCAGGGAACTCCTGAGGAAGTGGCAGAAGCGGGTCATTCTGAAACTGGTAAGTTTTTAAAAGAAGAATTTGAAAGATTGCAAAAGGAACCTGCCTAAGCGTTAGTTCAAACGAATTTCAACTTCTGATCTGCCCGAAAATTCATTAGGATAGCATCCGCCCTTATTAATTTGTCCCATTGAAGAGTATGGGTTAATTTTTGCGATTTATCCCCAAAAAACGCCCTAATATGAACAATAAAGATAAATACAGTAATCAACCAAACTGGTTGAGACGCGTTCAGGAGCAAAGCTGGGAGCCTGAGTTAATAATATCTGGCCTCATTCTGTTTGCCCTATTTCAAACTCCGGACCTGATAGAGCTGCTAAGCAATAAACTCGAGTTGCAGGCATCGGAATTCTTTTCCAATTCGACGGTAAATGAGACAGTAGCAGCCCTGCTCAAGATCTCGGTGTACGTCCTCATCGTTGGATTTTATTACGCACATCTTTTTAAGAAGCATTTGGGTTGCCTATGCCGGTTTAAGTTATGTATATGAGGATGGGATTGATTTCTCTCAGTTAAACTTACCTGATATGTATACCCGGGCGTTTAATAAAAACTCCTATGAAGACCGTGTTAAATCTCTCGAAAAAATCTGCAGCGGTATGTTTTCCGCCAGCTTTCTTTTTTTTATGATCATCCTGGGACTGATCAATGTCGGGATTGTGATAAGTTTGATCGTACTTTTAATACTCACATTTTTTCCGGATTTCGGTTTTATCAATGAGGTTGCAAACCTTGTGCTGCTGTTTACCGGTATGCTTTTCCTCGTTGACCTGCTGACGCTCGGTATCCTTCGAAAAATACCTTACCTCCGGACCGTCTACTACCCCTTTTATAGAGTAGGTCGTGTGATCATGCTGGCTCCTTTATACGAAGATATCTACTATGGATTTCTCTCCAATAACAAAAAATGGAAGATGGGGCTCATTTCCCTTCTATTTTTCCTTGCATTCAATATTGCATTTGTTGAATTACGATACCCGGGAACATTTTCTACCTCTTTTGAACTCCGTGTAGAATCTGATGATGACGCTCTCCTTTTTAGTGGCCATTATGAGGATAGAGTTAAAGATTCTGCAATCGGTCGGTCGGTTATTCCCTCAGATATTATTCAGGGACAAGTACTTCGCATTTTTATACCTCATTTAATCGAAAATGAAGCCAATATTTCATTTGATAGTTGCTTAAAGCAGGTTTCTGATTCAGAAATTTCTGAAGATGAATTAAAGCTAAAATGTTTAAACGATATTTACCAGATTGCTCTTAATGATTCTGTGACATTTAGTAAAGGTCTATACCAATATAACCCAACATTTGATGTAGATGGATTGGTTTTCTGGAAGGACATATCCCATCTTCCCCGGGGACCGCATAT
>JAVLBT010000229.1:0-909 GCA_031580945.1 Gracilimonas sp. | reverse complement strand
CTGTCAGTATACACCCGGTATTTGATTTCGTTGACCACCTCTTGCTTTACCTGACTGTACTCCTCATATATCCAAAAATCACCTGTTTGGTACGGAAAGAATTCGGTTTTTACCGAATCCTGGGCTTGTATTTCTACCACAAAAATCGAGAGCAGGAATGTTAGCGGCCATGCTATGTATAAAATTTTTCTCATAAAGCTATTTAACAAAACAGATACTTAGAGGCAAATAGAAACTATTATTTGTAAACACTCTAAATTTATTCTAAAACTGTAACAATAGGGAGTTGAATTACTCTTATAAAAATGGGCTGATTCCTTTCATTTGGGGAAACCTGTCTGGTCTTTTGGTTAGATTATTATTTCTATATTTTTGTTTACAGGCCTAACGGGATGTTTGGTGGCAGCCCTCTAGGTTCTATTACTGATGGGTTTAGGAAATTTTCTTATTGAGCTCGTGGCTTATCTGCATCACCCTCAAAGATCTGTTTAATCTTACAGCGAGCCTACATTTATTATTCATAATGACTGCCTGCCGAGCGCTGACTTAAAAGTACCAGCGAAACTAATGGTAAGTCCTGAGGATAGGTTGAGGCGGAGCCTCTATGTAGCATGACGCAGCAGAGCTACGTCACGAGAAGTAAAAGATCAAGGGACATCATTTTCTCAATTTTTATACCCAGCAGGTTTTTATCTTCAAGCAATCCTATTTAATCCAACAACAAAAATTCATGAACTGGCAAACCGTCAAAGACTACGAAGACATCACCTACAAAAAATCAAACGGCGTGGCAAGAATTGCGTTTAATCGGCCGGAGATCAGAAATGCTTTTCGCCCAAAAACGGTCTTTGAGTTGTACGAAGCTCTTTATGATGCCAAAGAAGATAATGACATTGGCGTAGTGCTTTT
>JAVLBT010000228.1:0-1130 GCA_031580945.1 Gracilimonas sp. | reverse complement strand
CCATAAAGGATATGTTCATCACCCGGATCTACTTCCAGATCACCTTCTCCACTAAAGAACACATTGATTCCTCCGGTCTCATCTTCAATGAACCACTGGCCATTGTTGAAACCATAGTTTGGAGTAGAGGTAATTCCTGTTATCGCAACTGAGCTATCTTGAAGAGCTCGTGCATCTCCAATTGGAGTGATCTCCATCGGTTCTTCAGCAAGCTCAAGGGATACGTTGTCAAGAACTACAATTCCGACATCTGCACCCATATCAAACAGAACTCGACTGGTTTCAACACCAAAGTCATTTCCTGTTGCATCGTCAGTTGCAAAAACGCCTACTGTATATGTTTGTTCTTCTTCAGTCAGAGTTACGGTCTCTGTTGCAGCATAAAATGGTGCCTGACTTAGACCAATTCCTACAACCATGTCTCTGGTATTGCCAGAACCTGTGGCTGCATCAAAGGTCAGTTCATAGTAAGCACCTGGTATTAGATCTACATTTTGGCTCAGGTTTACTGAAAATGCAGTACCCGCATTAGTAACATCTACAAAATTATAGCTATTACCTTCTTCGGTTCTGATATCAAGACCACTTCCATACCACGATCCATCATCTCCGGCTTCAAAGTCACCATTGGTAACTAAATCACCACCTACTTCGACAATGTCATCATCAAAGAAACCACCGAATAATTGCGGATCTTCATTAAATCTGGAAAGTATTCCAGACAAAATAAACTCAGCCCCGTCTTCAGGCTCAACTGTACCATCATAAAAGGCTTCGTCGCGATCGATGCGATACGTTAAGGTGTCTCCAAGGACTTCAAAATACACATTTGTTCCTGATCCGGACCATGAGAACCCATCAACCGGCCAGTCGCTTATATCTGCCAGGTAGGTGGCAGTCTCTTGTAGTTGAACGTAGGAACCCTGGAATGGACTCTCAACATCCAGAAACTCGCTGAACTCAATCTCAGTAACAAATACATCGTTTCCGGTTGAAACTACTTCTGCGGAATCCACTGAGATCTGAACCTGTCCACTAAACGATGAGATAGTACCATAAAGGATATGTTCATCACCCGGATCTACTTCCAGATCACCTTCTCCACTAAAGAACACATTGATTCCTCCGGT
>JAVLBT010000227.1:0-1526 GCA_031580945.1 Gracilimonas sp. | reverse complement strand
TAGCCACCACCACCGTGTGATGTATGATTTTCCAGCTCCGAGAAATAAGCTATAGGCAACAGTTCCTCACAAAAACGCTCATTACCATACGTGGAAATATGGAAGCGTCCACCAAAATTAGAACCAAATAGCTGCAAAACTTAGAGAACCTACGAGCGCCCATATGACCTCTTAGCGTTCGGTTTACGGCTACACCCCGTAATGCTGTAAAGTAAATCCTTAAAGAGTTGTGAAAATGAAATTCAACCGCTAAATTGTTATGCGTTACGTAACACCTAATTTTATGATAAAATCTTTTGCTGATAAAGAAACTGAGAAGATCTATTCCAGGGATTATTCAAAGAAGATCCCTGATAATATTCAGCGCAGAGCATATCGTAAATTGTTACAGATCGATCTGATGAGTGAGTTAGAAGAATTTCGCTCTCCTCCCGGTAACAGACTTGAAAAACTTAAAGGAGATCGAGAAGGACAGCACAGTATTCGGATCAATAAACAATGGAGAATTTGTTTTAAATGGAAAGATGGCGATGCTTTCGACGTTGAAATTGTAGACTATCATTAAATAAAGCACCATGAAAAAAATAGCCCCCGTTCATCCCGGCGAAATGTTGAAAGAGGAATTTTTAGACCCCATGAATCTATCGCAACGTGAATTTGCCCGCGCCATTCAAGTTCCGGCCAATCGTGTAAATCAGATCGTAAATGGAAAAAGAGCGATCACCGGAGACACTGCAATCAGGTTTGGTTTAGCCCTTAATACTTCCCCTGAATTTTGGCTTCGTTTACAGGATCGTTATGAACTGGAAAAAACCTATGATGAAATCGGGGATTCTTTGAAGAAAGAGATTCAGCCGATTATGAAATAACAGGGCAGTATTATGAACTTTGAACTTATTATACTCTTTGTTGGCTGAAACTCTTTAGTCCACAAGATCATTAAAGTCTCAAGCGAAATAGTGACTAGAAAGTGCTAGCAAATCAAGTTTTTTAAGGTCAGATTTCTACTTGTAGGAAAAATTAATGAAACACATTGGTCTGCCGTTATTACTTACAGAAACTCAAACATTCGAATTATATCTGTTCGAAGATCTCGCAAGGAGGAGATTGAATTATATGAAAGCCTCTGAATTTGATGAAAAATTTGATAATGCCGAGGATATTACAGAAATGCTGGATATCAAAAAGGCCAAAAGAGCTTCACAGGATCTAAAAAGAGTAAATGTGGATTTTCCCATTTGGATGGTCGAACTTTTGGATCAGGAAGCAAAACGATTGGGAGTTTCCAGGCAGTCCATCATTAAAGTTTGGTTAGCTGAACGCCTTGAAAAAGCTTCTTAGATTGAACGATATTAAAATAAACTCCCGTGGATCTTTTCAATCTTGAGCGAAGCGGAGACTGGAAAGTATTAGCAAGTTCAAGTCTTCAGACTTGAGTATACCAGCTTTAACTCTTAAGTCACCGCTCGATAATCAACTCTGCTAAATTTTAAATTTGGGCTCGCTCAAGACTTAAGAAATCCTTG
>JAVLBT010000226.1:0-1922 GCA_031580945.1 Gracilimonas sp. | reverse complement strand
AGGATGAATCTTCGCTGTCTGTCGGTGGTGCTGTTCGCTATAATGTACTCCTTACAGATTATGAAGACGGAAATATTGATTACAACGATGGGCAGTTTACTTGGGATACTTGGCGACTAAACGTTAATGCCGAGCGAAACGGCGTTAAACTAAATTTTGAATATCGCTTTTACCCTACATTCAATACACATTTCGTAAAACAAGGTTGGTTAGGGTACGATTTTAATGACGCAAATAATATTCAGATTGGGGTAACTCAAGTACCATTTGGGAACCTTCAGTACAACTCTCATAACTGGTGGTTTCAGGGTGCTTATTATGTAGGCCTTGAAGACGATCATGACATGGGTATTAAATATACGTATACAGCAGAAAACTGGGATTTTATGGGAGCGTATTTTTTCCAGCCTGAACCTGCAGGACCAGCCGGAGGTGCAGGATCTTTTGGCTTTGGAGGCTCAGGGCGATACTCATATGATATCGTACCAACGGGAAATCAATCCAATTATGAACGAAACCAACTCAATGTCCGTGCAACAAGAACATTTAACATTGATAACGGGACCGTTGAGGTAGGTGCAAGTGGAGAAATTGGACAAATATGGAACCAAGCACTTGATGAAACTTCCTCTCGTTATGCGTTAGCTGCTCATACAGACATCAATTATGGAAACTGGAACTTTAAAGGTCAGTTTATAAATTACGGTATGGATGCACAAAATGACCTTGGACAAGAAGTCAATTTTGTAAATATGGGAGCTTATGGGACACCATATCCAGTTGCTACTGACATGAATTTATACTCTGCCGGTTTAAGTTATAGTTATGATGTTAGTTGGGGACCTATTAGTAATCTTAATTTTTATAACGACTACACACTCTTCCAAAAAACATTGGATGGATATAATAATGCCCATCAACATGTTATTGGCTTTCTGTTATCTGCCGGCAATGTTTACACGTATTTTGACATCGCCCGGGGAAGTAATCAGCCTTGGATTACCAGTAATTTTGGAACCGGACTTGCACAAGGTGTAAATGATGCCCGCTGGAATACACGTTTCAATATCAATATTGGGTACTACTTCTAATCATTAGCTGACGTCATCCCTCCTTTTGAGGAGGGATGATCCGGGTGAAGGTGTTTTCCTTTACCCGGATCATCCTTGTTTTCTGAAATTGAATTTTAAATTTAAAGCATCAGAAATGGCAGCAATCACGGTTCAAAACCTATTTAAAATATTTGGGAAGAATCCCGAAAAAGCTTTCCCTCTCATTGAAGCCGGTAAATCAAAAGACGAAATATTAGAAGAAACCGGCAACACGATCGGCATAAATGATGCCAGTCTTGAGGTACAAGAAAAAGAAATGTTTGTGATCATGGGGCTCTCCGGTAGCGGAAAGTCCACAGTTCTCAGATGCCTGAATCGCCTGATAGAACCCACCAAAGGCACTATAAAAATTGGTGATGAGGACATCACCAAAGTCAGCAAAGAACGACTACTGGAAATGAGGCGCGATACCATGTCAATGGTGTTTCAAAATTTTGGTTTATTTCCTCACCGAACCGTGGCCAACAATGTAGAATATGGATTGGAAATTGGCGGAATGCCCAAAGATCAACGGAAGAAAAAAGCGTATGAAGCACTCGAAAAAGTAGGCCTTAAAGGCTACGAAGAGCAGAAACCCAGCGAACTCAGTGGCGGGATGCAGCAACGCGTAGGATTGGCAAGAGCGCTCGCTAATGATCCGGAGATCTTATTAATGGATGAAGCTTTTAGCGCTTTGGATCCACTAATCCGGGCCGATATGCAGGACGAACTTCTGGAGCTTCAGGCCGAAGTGAATAAAACGGTGGTTTTCATCACGCACGATCTTGATGAGGCGCTAAAAATTGGAGATCGTATCGCAATTATGAAAGA
>JAVLBT010000225.1:0-2054 GCA_031580945.1 Gracilimonas sp. | reverse complement strand
CGATGATCGAACATTAAAAGGAAGCCCATTATTTGTAAACTCAAAACCTGCAGTTCCTGTTTGGTATCCTGCTGAATTTGTTACCGCTGAACTTGAGACCCGAACCTGACCGTCTACCCGCGCCCCCAGCCAAATCCCAGCTTCAAATAAATGTTCATTTCCCGAATTTTTTGGATACTCAAGGCTTGGAATACCGGTAGGTACGCTGCTTATATTGGGATTTCCAATTGTTCCAACATTGGTAAAGGATACACCTAAATTACTGACGGTTACTTGTCTTCGTTCAAAAACTTGTTGTGCATTAATACTTGAAGCAAAGAAGACTACAAATAGCGAGATCGCTAAACCTGCTCGAATAATTCTCATATAATTACTAACGGGGTTTAATGGGGCTGAATAAGATAGGCATTCTTAGAAAGAACTTTTGAAGGTACTACACCATTTAACACTATCTTAATGTTGCTCTCCACTCATAAACGTTTTATAAAAATGTGCTAACACCTCTTGGCTGATCTTTAGATAAAAGAGGAATACTATGATAGCAAAAATCAGCTGCAATTTGAAAACGCCAAATCGTTGATATTTACGAGCCGAGGTAACAACTTCTCTTTTAATGATGCAAAATTGTGCGCGGTTCTTAAGGCGCGTTACGATCTCCTGATCTTCCATTACCAATAATTCTTCATCAAACCCCCCAACTTTCTGGAAAAGCGCTTTTTTAACGAATAAACTTTGATCACCAAACCGAAATACATCGATGTTAAACCGGGTAAACCAGGCATAAAATGAGAGTACAGGATGGGGATCGTTAAACTTTAATCGAAAACAACCACAATCAAATCCATCTATAATCTTTTTGCTAATATTGTTAGCGTATCCTACAGGTGGAAATGTATCGGCATGTAAAAAATAAAGGATATCGGCCGAAGCTTTTTGGGCACCGTAATTCATTTGACTTGCCCGTCCTTTATCGGGTGAAATCACAACTCGGGCTCCTGCATTTTTAGCTATTTTTTTGGTTTGATCTGTACTGCCTCCATCTACCACCAAAATTTCTACCTTTTGGCCATTCTTCGTAGCCAATAAGTGGGATATTAATTCGTCAATTGATTTTTCTTCATTATAGGTAGGAATGATAATACTGATCATAGATGGTCCTTAACTCTTTCCCAATCATCAATGGTATCTACATCATTCAGGAGCTGAAGCTGATAAATAACTCCTCCAATTTCTGCTATTCTATCTTTTGTGCTTTCCAAAACGGAGCCCGTACTCCAGCTTATGCCTTGAAACAGCTCTGGATTATATCGTCTCATTCCCAATAAATAGTACCCTCCATCTTCAGCGGGACCCACCACAAAATCGGCATCATCGAGGGCGTTAAAAGCTTCTTGCAATATTTCAGCAGTCAGGTCGGCACAATCACTGCCAATGATAACCGCTTTTTTTATGCCCTCCTCAAAAGCTTCTTTAAAAGCATGGGACATACGCTCTCCCAAATCTGCTCCCTTTTGTAGCTTTTTTGTAAACTGCTGTTCATCCCAACTATCATTGCCCGCTATATAACTTGAATACCAAACTTCCTTTTTTACTTGTAGCTTAGCTGCTTGTCGGGCTGTGACCTCTATCAATTTTTGGTAAGCCAAAAGAGCTTTTTCATCCCCAATTGCTTTGGCTAATCTGGTTTTCACGTGTCCTAATTCTTCATTTTTCACAAATATAATTAGCTTCTTATCGGTCATATATTGTATCTGCTTCAGCTTTTGTTACTTATTTTTTACTTGGGTCCTTATTCTTTATTTAAAAGTAATAGAGTCTGCTTCTTACAAAATTCTTACCGAATCTGTATCTATTCAAGAATTTTAAAACGACGTACCATGCTTCTAATTTCTTTAAGAAAAATGAAACATTTTTATTTTAATTCCCTTTTATAACAAAGAACCTAAAATAAAATCATCTAATATGAACATAGCTAAAATATTATCTACTCTATCCATTTTTATTGGGTTACTACTCCTTTTTAATACAAACACTGCTATAGCCCAGGTATACGG
>JAVLBT010000224.1:0-2201 GCA_031580945.1 Gracilimonas sp. | reverse complement strand
ATAGATGATTCGGTTTTAAATGGTTCGTCTTTTGAATTTATAGGACCTTTAGGATTAATTGATAAAGCTTTAAAGCAAGTAAAGGAATAAATATTAATATAAAAAATTAACTTATGAAATTATTGTATTTTACCGCTTCATGGTGTCCTATTTGTGCACAAAACTGGCCCACTCTTTCGGAAGTTTATCCTGAATATGAAGACAAACTTACCTTAGTGGCTATCAGTATTGACCCAACCGATGATGAGGAGACGATGCGGGCTTTAGCTGAGGATAAAGGATTTACTTTTCCAGCTACCAGCGGCCATCCTCAAATAATGCTGGATTTTGGTGTTGAAAGTCAGGCAACAACAGTAGGTGTGAACCGAAATGGTGAGATTGCTTTTCAAAAAAATAAAACAGCTCTAAGTGCAGATGAATATCGATCCCTGTTTGATGAGTTAGTGAATTAGTTATTGGTTAGCAGTTATTATTGGTTATTTGGTACCAAATAATCAGTAACCATCAAAGAACCAATACACCCATAACTCTTAACTACAAAAGATGGAATTCATTTACTTTTCCTTTGTGCAAGGCGTTGTTACTTTTTCATTGAATGTGAATCAACATACGAATCAGTCCTCGGAAGCATGGGAGGCTTTTATATTCGGAATAGCTTATGCTATTGGGGCTCTTGGCTGCCTGTTTCCCCTATTTCTAATCGTAGCCACTCAGGCTATGGCCGCACCTACTCCTATTTTAGGTGCAAGTTACATCTTAGCCTATTTCACCGGCATCAGCCTGATGATGATTACGGCCATTCTGCTTTCGACCTTTGCCCGTGATCTCTTCATGAAATACCTCCGAAAAATACTCCCTCACATGGAATTGATCACCGGCATTTTATTGATCCTGGCTGGAGCATACGTGATCTATTACCAGATGATACTGATCTAATCCACTCTTGCCCAGTAAGTAAGATTCATTCTGTCCATCCCGTCAATGAAATATAATTTTTAACAAAAGACGAGGATGGAATCATGAATCAATTGAACAAACTTTCAGGAATTGCACATTGGCTTCCACGTTTAGCTCTCGCAGCAATCTTCATATACCATGGATTTCCAAAGATCGCAATGGCTGGTGATGTAGCCGCTGCCATGGGCATGCCGGTTGTTATGGTAATCACGCTTGGAGTCGTTGAAATCGGAGGAGCCCTTTTACTTCTTTGGGGTGGCTTTGGCCCTGAATGGGCAACCCGAATTGCAGGCATTCTATTCACCATAGTAATGATAGGAGCCATTGTCATGGTGCATGCCCAATATGGCTGGAACTCCATAAATATGGGAAATAATGGTGGACGTGGAATGGAATTTCAAGTCTTAATAATAGCTACTTCCCTTCTCTACGTATTTAAAGGAAATGCATTAAATCAGGCCGTTAAGACTGAATGAACTTTCTAACGAAAGATCCATAAAGATAAAGGGGACAGGTTTGACAGGCCTTCCCCTTTTTTTAATTTAAGAGCATCGGTATTTACTTGATGAGCATCATCTGCTTAGTCTGTACAAAAACACCTGCAATAGTGCGATAGTTATATACTCCTTAAGACAGGTTGCTTGCATCAATCTACAATGAATAACAGCCGGTTTGAATCTTTTCTTTTTGGACAATTTTAGCAACTTTATTTTTTTTGTAGGTTGAAAACTTCCAAACAGTCTTGCAAGCAGCCCAACCTGTACTAATATCATCAAAATGAAAATCATATATATTTTCATCTATAAAAGTGCGCTCCCAGGTTTCCCCACCATCTGTGGTTTTGGATATTAGCAAATCGCTGTCATCAAAACTTGAATAGCGTCCGCCAACCCATCCAGTCTCTTCATTTACAAAATAGATGGCATTTATACTTTTTTTAGCCGTAAAGTCTAACCGACTCCAGTTTTCTCCACCATCTATAGTTTTTAAAATAGTACCATTTACGCCCGCAGCATACGCTATTTCAGAATTGACCACATCAATGTCATCAAGGTTAGCCGTCGACTCTATTCCATTTGCGGGATACCATGGTGCCTGGCCGTTGGCAGTGACGAAAATAAGTGATAAAACTATTGTTAACAATAATGATGTTTTTGATAGACTCATGGATATATATTTTGTTAAAAGTTATCCTCTTCATAAGTACTATCGTAACAGACGGCAGACAGGTGACAAATAAATTT
>JAVLBT010000223.1:0-2215 GCA_031580945.1 Gracilimonas sp. | reverse complement strand
GCCCACTCAGATCGATCGTGTTATCATGGGAACTGTCATTCAGGAAGTAAAGACAAGTAATATTGCCCGGGAAAGTGCCCTTGGAGCAGGTATCCCAAAATCTGTTCCAGCCTATACTACCACAATGGCTTGTATATCTTCAAATCAGGCAATCGCAGGTGGCGTTGATCTGATACGATCTGGGCAGGCAAAAATTATACTTGCAGGTGGAACAGAAACCATGTCGGATATTCCCGTTCGCTTCAAAAAGAAATTCCGCCAAAAAGTATTGGAAGCTCGCAAATACAAATCACCGCTCGATTTCCTAAAGTTCTTCAAGGGACTTGGATTCAAAGACTTTCTCCCTGAGCTCCCCGCTATTGCAGAATTTTCGACCGGCGAAGTGATGGGCGAAAGTGCAGACCGGATGGCCGCTTATTTTGGCGTGAGCCGGGAAGATCAAGATCAATATGCGATGCGCTCTCACCATTTAGCTGCAAAAGCAACTGAAGATGGCTTACTGGATAAGGAGCTCATTCCTGCTAAACTGCCTCCAAAATTTGAAGTCGTAAAGCATGACAATGGCTTTCGTAAAGACACTTCTATGGACAAGCTTGGCAAGCTGAGACCTGCTTTTATTAAACCTCACGGTACGGTAACTGCCGGAAACTCCTCCTTTTTGACTGATGGTGCTTCTGCTTCATTTATCATGGAAGAACAAACAGCTATAGAGCTCGGATTACAGCCTAAAGCCTATATCAGAGAATATAATTTTGTTTCTCAGGATCCCGGTGAAGAATTATTACTGGGACCTGCCTACGCTATACCCAAGGCTCTTGACGCTATGAAGCTGACTTTAAAGGATATTGACGTATTTGAACTGCACGAAGCATTTGCCGGGCAAGTTTTGTCAGTCCTGACCGCATTGAATTCAGATACATTCGCCAAAGAAGCTTTGAAACGTGAAAAGAAAGTCGGTGAGATACCAATGGAAAAATTGAACACGCTGGGTGGCTCACTGTCATTGGGACATCCCTTTGGAGCAACCGGTGTTCGCTTAGTGACTACTGCAGCCAATCGCCTAATTCGGGAAGATGGTGAATTTGCTATGGTTTCCGCCTGTGCAGCTGGTGGGCAGGGTCATGCTGTTGTTTTGGAGAGATATGGAAATTGAAGATAAATATCTTAGCCTTAGCTTCCGACCTCCTCTTTCTCCTCCTTCAACAAGGAGGAGGACGCGTTGGTATACATCTCAAGTATGATTAGATCAATAAATTATTAATCACTTCGAACATACTCCTCTCCTTGCGAAGGAGAGGATATAGGTGAGGTCGAAATATAGGGCTATGCATTATGAACAAACTCATTTTAGGTTTTTTAACCAACAACTCTAACACATTCCACATTATGAGCTTTAATCCAACACTTCCGACCTCCTCTTTCTCCTCCTTCAACAAGGAGGAGAACGCCTTTATAACTTTAAATCCATGAGTAAATACCAAAATCCTTACAGACCTCGTACATGTCTCTCCTTGCGAAGGAGTCCCGATTCTCGGGAAGAGAGGTCGAAGTTAAAGGCTCTGTGTCGTGAACAAACTCATTTTATTTTAAATTAGAACCTTAATCCAATCTAAGTCATGTAATTTTTCCAATATTTCCAACTACATTTATTTTCTCTTCTTCAGGAAGAAAGACTATTTAAAAATTCTTGAAACAATGAGCCTTAAAAATCCAAGGAAAACCAAACAATTAAGACGAGATCTTCGCCAAAACATGACGAAAGCTGAGGAGATTTTATGGAATCACATTCGCAATAAACAATTGTGTGGTGTGAAAGCTCGGCGTCAATATGGTTTTGGTCCTTATGTGATCGATTTTTATATACCAAAAGCTTACTTAGCTATCGAAGTTGATGGAAAAATTCATCTTTCAAAAGAACAACGGGAAAGAGATTTCAATAAAGACACTTTTCTTAGAAAGAATAGAATTGAAGTCATAAGAATTAAGAATGAAGAAATTTTCAATGACTTAGAGGCAGTATTAACAAAATTAGAAACTATTGTAAAAGCAAAATTGACTACATAATGAACAATACAACACTTCCGGCCTCATTCTGTCTTCTCCTTCAACAAGGAGAAGCACGCGTTGGTATACATCTAAAGTATGATTAGATCAATAAATTATTAATCACTTCGAACATACTCCTCTCCTTGCGAAGGAGAGGATATAGGTGAGG
>JAVLBT010000222.1:0-2430 GCA_031580945.1 Gracilimonas sp. | reverse complement strand
ATTCACTTTATAAGAAACATTAATGCAAAACTCCTTTGTGAGCTCTAAAAAAAATTACAATCCCCGGCGACATTTAATTGTGGTGACCACATTTATTGTTGCAGCCAGCCTTTTGGTTGTATTGACCACCTTTGCCATTAACATGCTTACCGCTACCGGTGATTTAAATCGTTTATTAGTTCGCTGGTCTCAGAATAACGGGGAAAGCATAGAAAAGGCTCTTGCCTATATGGATAATGGTGATGAATCTTCCATACGTGCCTATCAAGATTTCAAGGAACAAAGGATGTATACGGGCGATGTGATCAGTGAATTGATGACTGAAAATCCAAACAAAGATTTGATTTTTCAGGAATTTGACCCCACCGACATCCATCCCAATGAGATAACCGGTTTGATTCGAATATTCACTTTATTTGAACAAAAAAAGGAAATTAAGAATATCAAAAGAACCTGGGCAAAAGTCACGCAGCTAAGCCAGGAAAAAAATGCACTGATCGACTCTGTTATGTTTAGTACTTCTTTATATGAGAAGGACATATCTGATGTACCTGATCGTATACAGGCAAAAAACCGGGAGATCAACAACTATGTTCGAAACATGATCTCAGACAATGCGGGAATTCTCCTTTTACTAAAGCAGTATTCTCTCTGGTTCACGGTGTTGCTTGGAATTCTTATCGTTTTAATTGGAGTCATTTTTACCGTCCGTGGTATGAAGAACATTCAGAATACACAGAAATTGTTAACCGAAAGGGATTATTTAGCCAAGTTTCCCGAGTTAAATCAGTTTCCCGTTCTTAATCTTAGCATTTCCGGAGGAGTAGACTTTATAAATCAGGCTACCCGAAACCTATTTCCAAATCTGCAGCAACAGGGTCTTTCTCATCCTTTCCTGAAAGAAATACGTGCGAAGTTTCCCAAAATCATTAATGAACCGGAAAGCACACAGCTGTTTGAAGTTCAGGTTGATGGAAAATTTTATCAGCAAGCCGTTCACTTCCTTTCAGATGAGCAGGGTATTCATGTACACTGTATTGATATCACAGATCTGAAAAACAAACAGCTTCAGCTTGGTCATACCCTAAAAGAAAAAGAATCGTTATTGGCAGAAGTACATCACCGGGTAAAAAATAATATGGCGGTAACGACCGGCTTATTAGAGCTTCAGGAAATGATGGGTCAGGACCCCGCAACTGCCCTTTCCGAAAGCAGATCGCGCATTAAATCCATGGCTATCATCCATGAATTACTCTATCAGTCCGATTCATTCTCTGAAATTGATCCCTCTGATTTTTTAACAAAGATCGGAGATCATCTGCGACTTTCACTGTCAAATATTGCTTCAATAGAGGTTCAAAAGACAGCTAAAAAACCTGGAATCAATATCAATCAGGCGGTTCCTCTTGCGCTGTTACTTAACGAACTTACCATTTATCTCAGCCAGGAATCTTCCAGCCGGCACCAACAAATTGACTTACAATTACAATTATTAGCCTTAGATGAAAAGATGTGTTTACGACTTCGTTCTCCTCAATCCGGAGTCAATAACCCACTTGATAATGATGATAAGCCAACGCTACGAATGAGCCTTATCAAGAATTTGCTGGCTCAAATTGAGGGAACATTGCATATGCCTAAACACAAACATCTTCTGATAGAAATTGTATTCACTCAAAAAATCAAAAAAGGTTCAAGCAGTACCCTCATTTAATTTTTAATGTCTATGAAATGGATCAAAACAATCGTTATTGGAATACTGGCAACTTTTGCCATGGATATCTCCATGAATGCACTCATGATGCTTTTTGGACTATCTCCAACTAATATTCATCCTGCAGGTGCATTTTTATATAACCTGGGGATAGATATTAAGTATCTCAGTGTACTTTTACACTACAGCTATGGGGTTTTATGGGCCCTGGTGTTCGTATATGCGTTTGAACGCCAGTTTTCAATGCTGAAAGCGCTGCTCTTTGCCGGAGTTCTATGGCTCTTCATGATGTTGGTATACAGCCCGGTAATTGGGTGGGGATTTTTTGGCTTTGGAAACGCACAACTGCTCCAAAACACTCATCCTCTGTATTTATCCTCCACTATAGATTATATTGTTTTGACCATATCCGTCCACCTTGCCTACGGTGGCTCTCTTGGGTTTTTATCGAAGAAATTTATTATAACATAAATAGGTAAGATGTTAACTGGAAAACCCATCCATATTATTCATTTCAAAATCATCCAATTATCCTATGAAAAGATCACATTTTAGCTTGTTAACCGTTTTATTGATCGCTTTTACAGTCTTTACAGCCTGCGAAAGCAAGAAAGCAGAAGATCAAAAGTCTGCTTCAACTCTTGAAAAAGCTCCTAATTTTGAGGTCATAACGATCTCAGGGGAAACCATTAGTCTGGAAGAATCCCTTAGCAACG
>JAVLBT010000221.1:0-2701 GCA_031580945.1 Gracilimonas sp. | reverse complement strand
AAGTCATAGACGGCCACGATCCCCAACTGGAAGCTGCCGTTGAAGAAGCTCTGCGATTATTGCAGAATTATGAAGACCCCATTATCCCAACGCCTGAAGATCCTGTGAGGTGGAAACGCCCGGATCGTGGGGAAAATTAAGAGCCAAGTCATTTGACGTAAAATATTCAAAAGTAGAACCTGCAAGCGTACATGATCCTCGCAGCGTTCGGGCCACAACGCTCGTAGGATCTATCGGACGCTACGAGGTTATTCTGTCGGAACATTAATTATATTATCCCAGCCACCGCCCTTCATTCAGGCGGTGGTTTTTATTTTAGGAAGGTTTTAGGTTTTTCTGGCCCCCCACAAAATCCAGGCCATCCCTAAATCCTGAAAATCATGGTTCAAAGAGGAGATATGCTGAAAAGCCGAAACCAATCCATCACCCCGCCCTCACTAATTCAAACATTAAATCCTTTAGAAGTGGGCGAAATGATGGATTAGCATGCAACCCGAAAACACAAGGAAAGCTTTAATCAACGAAAACATCTCGGGTGATCTGTCAAAGGATAACTAATTTCGATTCAAACACCGCATAAGCGGCTAGTACTGGGAAAAGAATATAAAACTTCAAAATTGAATGTTCGGTGTTCAAAAATCGATGTTCTCCACCATCCATCACCCCGCTCTCACAGATTCAAACATAAAGCCTTCTAAAACTGAGCGGAAAGATGGATTTCAGAGTTCAAACCAAACTAATCTCGTAATTCAAGGTAGCTATAACCTGCCAATTCCGTATTTTTGGGACATGCAGAAAGAACTACAGATCCGCGTTTTGCCCGAAGTGGCAGGAAAGTCACATTTGCTCGAAGAATACCTAATCGATAAAGAGGGACTGGTTCCTGAAGATCTCCGGCATATCGAGATCCTCCGCAGCTCCATCGATGCCCGTGCCAAGCAAGCTTATTACAACCTGAAAGTCCGACTCTATATCAATGAAGAGTTTGAACCGGATGAGATCACCCTGCCTGACTTTCCAAACGTCAGCAATGCTGAAGAGGTGATCATTATTGGGGCGGGTCCGGCTGGATTATTTGCCGCTCTGGAGCTAATGGAAAATGGGTTGAAGCCCGTTATCATTGAGCGGGGGAAAAACGCCAAAGACCGTATTCAGGATTTGAAAGGAATCAATGTAAAACACATCGTGAATGAAGATTCCAATTACTGTTTTGGCGAGGGCGGAGCCGGAACCTATTCGGACGGCAAGCTATATACCCGATCTAAAAAGCGTGGAGATGTACAAAAGGTGCTGGAGCTGTTAGTTGGATTTGGCGCGGTCAAGAATATTCTGGTAGATTCACATCCTCACATTGGAACTAACAAGCTGCCGAAGATCATCGCCAATATGCGGAAATGTATTCTGCACAATGGCGGAGAAATTCACTTCAACACAAGAGTTACAGACCTTATTACCGATTCATCATCCATCAAAGGAGTGGAAGCTCAGGATGGCACCAAGTTTTATGCGAAGAGTGTGATCCTGGCCACCGGACATTCTGCCCGCGATATTTTTGAGCTTTTACATCGAAAGGGAATTGAGATCGAACTGAAACCGCTGGCTATTGGCGTTCGGGTTGAACACCCACAGTCTTTGATCGATACCATTCAATATAACTGTGAATCCCGGGGCGAATACCTACCACCCGCTGACTACAGCATCGTAAAGCAAATCGGTGATCGCGGGGTGTATTCGTTTTGCATGTGTCCCGGCGGCGTGATCGCTCCCTGCGCCACGGCTCCTGGTGAAATTGTGACCAATGGATGGTCATCTTCACGACGAGCCCGCTCAACAGCCAATTCCGGAATCGTGGTAGAATTAAAGGCCGAAGATTTCAAACCGTTCGAAAAATACGGTCCGCTGGCGGCGATGGAATTTCAACGATCCATCGAGCAAAAAGCCTGGATTGAAGGCGGCAAAACCCAAACGGCTCCGGCTCAACGCTTACGGGACTTCATCAAGGGAAATGTATCCAAAGATCTTCCCAACACTTCGTATGCGCCAGGTATAACTTCGGTCGAACTCGGATCCGTTTTGCCAGACTTCATCCATAAAAACCTAAAAGAGGGGTTCCTCCAATTCGAGAAAAGCATGCGTGGCTACTTGACCAATGATGCCGTCGTTCATGCTCCGGAAACTCGAACTTCCAGCCCGGTAAAAATCCCCCGTGATAGGGAGACCTTGCAGCACGTACAGATCAGCGGACTTTATCCCTGTGGGGAAGGCGCCGGGTACGCCGGAGGAATTGTCTCAGCAGCTATGGATGGGATGAAATGTGCGAAGCGGATCAAATTTTCAATAAAGCAGTGAACCCATTGAGGCAAATAGCATTCAATGCTTCTGAGGCTGTCATCCTGAGCCAATAATTTTGCCGTAAAAACAGGCAAAACCCTTGAGAGGGTGACAGCTTGTGATATGATTATCCAATAAACAGATAAAAAAGATTTGTGAAGATGCTTCACCGCCGGCTGGTGGTTCGGCATGACTTCAAAGAAAGAGTGTAGGATTGAAAGAATACCAAGTCAACCAAAAGGTCATCCTGAGGGTGCCCCCGAAGGAACTGCAAAAGTGGGAATTAAAAAAAAGGCTTGACTGCCATTTGGACTAACTTAACAGGTAAATCTGTCATTGGTAGCGCGCAAATAATCATTTAGGTCTAATC
>JAVLBT010000220.1:0-2782 GCA_031580945.1 Gracilimonas sp. | reverse complement strand
GCCCATCGTTGTTCGCATTCGGTCCATGTATGACAATCCAGCCATCTTCAGCTGCATCCACAGAAACGGTAAAGATATTTCCTTTATTCACCTGGTCTTCTACCCTAATAGCAGGATCCGTTTGTGTGATCGTAAAAGAACTCATCACGATCTCTTCATCGAAGGTGACGGGAAGGTCTAATCCATTTTCCCCGTCAAATTCATATTCTCCAACGGTGCCTGTATCTTCGTGCAGCATGGCCCATAGCGTTTCGTCATTAGCTACGCCTTCTTCGAGTTGAAGTGTGACATCGGTATTGGTTCCGGCATCCACCATCGCTTTACCAATGATCTCTGGAACTTGCGGGCCATCACCTGCCTCATTTGAGCGATGTATTACGATCCAGCCGTCATCTGGAGACACAACGGTTGAAATATTGACCTTGTTTCCATTATCGGTTCCCTGGGTATTTACTTCAACTTCAGGGATTAATGGATCTTCATCAACCATCGAACTATTTGAATTACAGGCCACGAATGTACCTGCGATTATTGTTATAAATATTATTTTACTGAGCAATTTCATTAGTGATATGTTTTTTATTTTTTGTTCACTATAAACTACGAGCGCATTTGTAGATCAGATTGCTCTTTATTCCATTCTACTTGAATCTAATTTTCCCATCTGTATTCATACCCTCCTTACCGACTTTACTTTAATCACTTCAATATTCAATGTTCTACCGGTTTGTCCTCACTTCTGATTTTATTAACTTCGAGAATTAGTCATTTAGCAGTTAACCATTAATACTTGGCATTATGATCTCGGAAGAATTACAAGAAATTATAGATGAAGCGGAAATGAACATGCATGAAGCAACCGCTTATTTTAAAAAAGAACTTTCTCATGTACGGGCTGGAAAGGCAAATCCCGCTCTCCTGGAGGGAATTAAGGTTGAATATTATGGATCACAAACCCCTTTGCAGCAGTTAGCTAACGTTAGTGCACCTGAACCTCGCCTTTTAGTAGTTCAGCCTTATGACCGTTCCGGAATGGAGGATATTGAAAAGGCGATCATGTCGGCCGGATTGGGACTCAACCCAAATAATGATGGCGAGCGTATTTTGATACCCCTGCCTGTTCTAACTGAAGAACGGCGTAAAGAGCTCGTCAAGCACTCCAAAGATATTGCTGAGAATGCCAAGATCAGCATTCGAAATTCCCGCCGTGATGCTAACGATGCTATTAAAAAAACGGTAGAAAGCGAATCCCTTTCTGAAGATTCCAAATACGAAGCAGAAGATAACACGCAACAGCTCACAGATAAATACACAGCCAAAGTGGACGAACTCCTGGAGAAAAAAGAAAAAGAAATAATGACGGTTTAATGTGTTTCCTGATTCGGGTTTTGAGTTACGGGTAGTTCTTGCCGGTTCAGCCTTCACTGCCTTTTATAATTTATCCTTATGAAAAGTTATACAGACTTAGATATTTATAAGATGGCTTATGAGTTGGCAATTGAGGTTCATGAACTCACAATGACCCTACCGAAATATGAAATATATGAGCAAGGAAGTCAGGTTCGTCGGTCATCAAAAAGAATAAAAGATACCATTGCCGAGGGTTTTGGAAGAAGGCGCTATAAGGATGAATTTATTCGGTTCTTGATTTTTGCCCATTCTTCCTGCGACGAAACGGTCTCACAACTCAACATGATCAGCGACATTCATTTTAAAGAAAATCCTCTTACTGATTTATTGAACAGATACGATATATTAGGACGCAAAATTAATAGCTTCATCAACTATGTTGAAACGAGCTGGAAAACCAATTAACCAGAAACACAAAACCCGCACCACGCAACCCAATACATGTATATAAGCGAACTTGAATTACAGGGGTTTAAAAGCTTTGCCCACAAGACTAAGGTGAAGTTTGATAGTGGAATTACATCTATCGTAGGTCCAAATGGGTGTGGTAAATCCAATATCGTGGATGCCCTGCGTTGGGTTTTGGGAGAACAACGGCCTTCATTGCTTCGGTCCTCGGCCATGGCAAACGTGATCTTTAACGGAACGGCTCAAAAGAAAGCCCTGGGGATGGCTGAAGTCTCACTCACTTTTGTAAATGACAAAGGAATACTCCCAATAGAGTACAGTGAAGTCACGATTTCCCGGCGTTTATACCGGTCAGGTGATAGCGAATATTTGATCAACGGAACCTCCTGCCGGTTAAAAGATATCATGGAGCTTTTCATGGATACGGGAATGGGCTCAGATGCCTATTCAGTGATTGAGCTGAAAATGGTAGAAGAGATCCTGAATGACAAGAATAATGACCGCCGCCGTTTATTTGAGGAAGCTGCCGGGGTAACCAAGTACAAAGATCAGCGCAAGAAAACCATTCGCAAACTTGAAAATACTCGTAAGGATTTGCAACGGGTGGATGACTTGTTGGTTGAGCTCCGAAAGAAAGCGCGATCGCTCGAGATTCAGGCCGAAAAAGCTGAAAAGGCCAAAGTTTACAAAGACGAACTTGAATTGTTGGACAAAGCCCTGACTCTTCACGATTTCAATAAAATAAAAGATGAGCTGGAGCCCCTGAAAGAACGCATTGCCAATGCCGATAAAGAGAAGAGGGAGATTGCCAAGTCTTTAGAAGAGTTAGAAGAGGCTGATGAAAAAGCCCGTGCCCAACTTATCGAAAAAGAACGACAACAGGCAGAAGCTCAGCGCCGGGTAAGTCAGCTCCATAATACTGTTCGCGAAGCCGATACTAATCTTCGAATCACCCGGGAAAAGA
>JAVLBT010000021.1:0-28112 GCA_031580945.1 Gracilimonas sp. | reverse complement strand
GAGGTTTAGACTGTAGCAAAAATTTTGCCTAATAAAATTAGTTCCAAGTTTTAGAAGCACCACTTTTCACACAGGCTGAGTGGTTCGTAACGAGCTCAACCGCAATTAAATCCCACAGCCAAAATAGTTTCAGTCTGGGTAAATATGTATCCCCGATAAATGGCAAAAAAACTGCCACTCATGTGGCAGTTTAAATTGTGTTTTATATAATTAGCGGATCCTACAGTCCAAACGCATCACGACCCAAGAATAAAGCAGAATCACCTAACTGCTCTTCAATACGGATCAGCTGATTGTATTTGGCAATACGATCAGTTCGGCTCATGGAACCCGTTTTGATCTGTCCGGCATTCGTAGCCACTGCAAGGTCAGCGATGGTCACATCTTCTGTTTCACCAGAACGATGAGAGATCACCGCGGTATATCCATTCTTATGGGCCATTTCGATGGCATCCAGCGTCTCTGTTATCGTTCCGATCTGATTTACTTTGATAAGGATCGAATTGGCAATACCTCGTTCAATTCCAGTAGCCAGTCGCTCGGTGTTGGTAACAAACAAGTCGTCGCCAACCAGCTGAACTTTATCGCCAACGGCATCGGTAAGTGCTTTCCAGGCATCCCAGTCGTTTTCAGCCAATCCGTCTTCAATGGAAATAATAGGGAACTTATCCACCCAGTTACTCCAGTATTCTACCATTGCATCGGTATCTTTTGTAGAACCATCACTCCACTTAAATTCATACAGACCTGTATCTGTATTGTAGAATTCAGAAGCAGCAGGATCAAGCGCGATCAGGATATCTTCTTCAGGAGTATATCCTGCCTTTTCAATCGCTGTTAAAATAACTTCGATCGCTTCTTCATTTGATTTCAAGTTCGGAGCAAATCCTCCTTCATCACCAACAGCAGTTCCGTAACCTTTCGCGGAAAGGACTTTTTTCAGGTTATGGAAAACTTCAGCACCCATTTGAAGTGCTTTACTGAACGAATCTGCACCAGCAGGCATGATCATAAATTCCTGGAAATCAACGCTGTTATCAGCATGAGAACCACCGTTTATGATATTCATCATGGGCAGCGGCATCACTTTTGCATTTACTCCACCAATATATCTCCATAATGGCATACCCAATTCATCAGCTGCAGCTTTTGCTACGGCCATAGAAACGCCCAGAATTGCATTTGCGCCTAATTTTGCCTTATTGGGGGTTCCATCTAATTCCAGTAGCAAGTCGTCCAGGTCAACCTGATTAAAAACTGAAAGCCCTGTTAACTCATCTGCAATTGTACCATTCACATTATCAACAGCTTTCAGTACACTTTTACCGAGGTAATAATTTTTGTCCCCATCACGTAATTCAACCGCTTCATGCTCTCCGGTTGAAGCCCCAGAAGGCACAGCAGCTCTGCCAACGGTTCCTGATTCAAGGGTTACATCTACTTCAACGGTAGGATTGCCACGCGAGTCAATGATCTGCCTTGCATGAATATCTTCAATAAAACTCATTCTAATTTCTCCGATTAGTTAGTGATTAAGTGCTATAAAGGTACCACGATTTAACATGTACTTAAAGCCATTTCGTGCGAAGTTTCGTAACTTTAGTTGAAGATTTGATTAACAAATTTCGATTTACACCCATTTTAACTATAAAAACTATTCATCTTGCAGCAAAATCAACCGCATCCCTGGGTCATCCTTTTCGATATTGATGGCACCTTATTAACCGTAGACAGTACGTATAATCGCAGCCATTTGAGAAGGATCATAGATGAACTAAATATCCACTACCCGGATATGGAAAGTGACTCATTTTCTGGACGGACTGATTACGATATTTTCAGTTCTTTTTTGGTTAATCATGATTTTGACGATGCATTATACCAGGAATTCAAAAGCAGGTATCTCGATTATTTACAGCAGATCTTGTTACATACAAAAGACCGGGTCCACCGACACAATCATATTGACGAGGCCCTGAATTTCTTTTTTGATGGAGATTTTATTTGTGGGTTACTAACAGGTAATTATCCCCAGGCAGCTCATATCAAACTAAAGGCTGCAAATATAGAACAGGAATTCAGCTTTGGCGCTTTTGGTGAGTTTGAAAAGGATAGAAATCGGCTCCCCTATTTAGCGCTACAACAAGTAGAGAAAATCTATGATTTTGAACCTGATCCTTCCCGATTTCTGATCCTGGGTGATACTCCGAGAGATGTAAAATGTGCCAAAAACGCCGGCATGAAGTGTGTAGCAGTTACAACTGGAAAATACGACAGAGAAGAACTTCTGGAACATGGACCTGATCTGGTGATCGATAATCTTGCAAAACCTGAGCTCTGGTTTCAGAAAGTTACTCATAACGGAAAACTATAAGTAGATCTTTGAAGCAATAATCTAAGGTATGAATATCACAGGCTGCTTGCTACCACATCCATCCGAAAATAAAGGTTAGCTGAGCTGTGCCAAAGTATTTTCTGGTACCATTGGACTTCTCAAGAGGGGCTACATCACCAGAAATTAACTGAACCTGGTTATTTGAGCCAAAACCACAGGGGTTTATTGGATCTTGATTCAATCGAGAAAGGTCGGGTGCACAGGGCTCCAAAACCTGAATGCCATCTTTAAAATAATTCATGGTGTAGCCAAACTGCACGCTTGACAGATTATCAAATTTTTCACCAAAATCTATTCCAATCACAAATTCACCACCAAAGCCCCAGTGACTTTCACCATCCTTCCAGCCTCTGAAGATATCATTGATCTGCTCTGTACCGCCGTAAATATTAATGTTGTTTTCCCGGAAGCCATTATTAGTGACATCATTGAAATAAGGAATTGAAAATGCATATGTTGGCCCGGCGCTAAGGGAAGAAAAAACTCTGAAATTATCGGATATATCTTCAGCAAAAAACCGTTTTTTTAACCCTACATATAGAGGAACTGACAGAACCCGCTGATATTTCTCCGGCACCGTCCTAAATCCAAAATAATAATCCGTAAATGTTTGCTCGGTGGGATCTTTTAATCCGGCTACTTTTAAAGTGACGATTGCTTCTGTATATGAATTTAATCCAAACCTAAACTGTCCACCGGCTCCAACTCCAAAGTCATTCAACGAAATATTAAACCCAAATCCTGTTCGGTAACCTTCGTCAAATAAATTCCTTGGTTTATCTTTTTCCAATACATCAGGTTCCCCGAATTGTGCGAAAACTGACAAATTTCCCGCAGAGAAGAGAATTATAAGTGTAAAAAAGAGTAGTTTTTTCATCCAAAAAATGGGTTTTACATGGTTTAGAGTGCATTCACTATAAATGGAACGAAATTTTCAATAAAATCTTATTGTGTTAATGCAATATCCTTTTATTTTCAGCACAAATTTTATTTATCAACAAAGCCGTAAAATAATTAATTCAAGCTACAAAGCATGAATTCACACACAACTTATTTTGTATTTGGGCCAACTGCAACGCTTCGAAGGATGTCTTCGAAAATGTTCAAAGATCACCCGCCCAAATTTTTATATGAATATTCTCCAGAAAGCTCAAAAGAAACGATCTATGTAGCCGTTTATGAAGAATATGAAAAACAGATCAATTCAAGCGTAACTCTTACCTGTATTGTTGAGAGCCTTGGTAAACACAACAAGATTGTGCTGAAAAAGACAGGAGGCCGTATGGGATTCAGAGGAAGTTCTTTATCCGAAGAACGAAATGTAGAATCGAACGTAATTGATTTTATTCTCGATTTCTCAAAACGTCATGGCCTTACTCTTCAGGAGGAACAGCCACCGAAGCAAGCAGAGGAAGACTAATTCATGCCTAAAGTTCCTTCCGTCTGGACGGTACTTAGCATGCTTGAGTGGGCCACTGCTTACTTTGAGGAAAATAGTGTAAGATCGCCCCGGTTTAGCATTGAGTGGCTTTTAGCTGAAGTTCTTTCAATAAAGCGTTTGGATCTCTATCTGGAATATGACCGACCCCTCTCTTCGGTAGAGCTGGAAGAATTGCGGCCAATGGTAAAAAGACGTGCTTCTCACGAACCTCTCCAATACATAACAGGTGAAACTGATTTTTATAACGTTAAGATCAAAGTTGAACCTGGTGTACTCATTCCCCGGCAAGAAACAGAAGAACTGGTAGATTGGATCCTGCAATCCATTTCAACCCAAATGCCCCTTCATGTATTAGACATTGGCACCGGTTCCGGATGCATACCTATCGCACTGAAAAAAGCTCGTCCACAATGGGAACTCTATGGTACTGATATATCATCTAAAGCTCTTCAATTGGCAAAAGAAAATGCTTCTGCCAATGAGGCCAAAATTCATTTTCGGGAAGATGATATATTTAATCCAACCTCATTTCCCGATATAGCCTTTGATCTGATTATTTCAAATCCCCCCTATATTTTAGAATCAGAAAGCTCAAATTTGGATGCAGAAGTTAAGAACTATGAGCCTGCAATAGCTCTATTTTGTGAATCCACCGAAAGGATGTACGGGGCTATAGAAGATCTAAGTAAAACCAAGCTTAAAGAAAATGGCTCTCTTTTTCTGGAACTTCATGAGCGCTACTCCGAGGAAGTTAATGAGCTATTCACTTCCAGGTTATGGACTTGTCTAACTAAGAATGATTATAGCGGTAAACCCCGCTTTTTAAAGGCTGAAAAAAAGTAAAAATTTTAGTTGAATTTCCACTTTTTTCGGCTACTATAAAAATAATTAACAAATGTGGATAACTTGTGGAAAAGTTCTTAAAAATTTTTTTACCCTGATTGCCAAATGGTTATTTACCTGTTACGGCAATGTTAAGCACTGTCAAGTGAGAATTGAGTATTTTTTATAAAAATACCTAATTTACTGCAAGGCATAGATTTACGGGGTTGATTTCAATGTGGATAACTTTTCAAAATTTGCACTTCTTTGGTTTGACAAGTGCCTGATAAATTGCCATTTTCAGTCCAGCACAAAGCCAGCTGTTAATAAATTTCTTGTGGATAACTGGTTTTGGTTTGATTTGTTAACATTAAGCTTCACCTCAAAGGGGGAATAAGGAAATTGCACGAGCTTTCGGTTGAGACGGCATGGGATAAATGCCTCGATATTATTAAGGATAACATTAGCTATCAGAAGTATAAATCATGGTTTGAACCGATCAAACCTGTTTCACTGAATAATAATACGCTAACGATTCAGGTTCCCAGTCAATTCTGGTATGAATGGCTTGAAGAGCATTATTATAATATGCTTCGTTCTACACTCGCAAAAGTATTAGGTCCGGAAGGAAAGCTTGAGTATTCAATAGTTATGGAAAAATCTGATCAGTTTGAGAATAACCGTTCTGTCAGAATGCCACAGCGCCCCATGGGTCCGGTACAACCTCAGGAGTCAAATGGATTTCCTGAAAATCACCCGGATCGAATTGAGAATCCCTTTGTAATCCCAGGAATCCGTAAAACAAAAATCGATTCCAACCTAAATAATAATTATGTGTTTGAACGATTTATAGAAGGTGATTGCAACCGATTAGCTCGTTCAGCTGCCATGGCCATTGCTGATAACCCGGGGAGTAATTCATTCAATCCCTTTTTTGTGTACGGACCCACCGGACTTGGGAAAACTCACCTTGTTCAGAGTATTGGTAATAAGATCAAAGAAAAGTTCGGGGATGAAAAGTCCGTCCTTTATATATCTTCAGAAGCTTTTACCAATGAATTTGTGCATGCCATACGTAATAACAGGGCCAGTGAGTTTTCAATGTTCTATCGCAACATTGATGTTTTGATGGTGGATGATATTCAGTTTTTCAGTGGCAAGGAGAAAACCCAGGAAGAATTTTTTCACATCTTTAACGCGCTGCATCAAGATGGTAAACAAATTATTTTGAGCAGCGACCGGGCTCCAAAAGATGTTCCAGATATTGAAGAGCGATTAATTTCCCGCTTTGGATGGGGATTGAGTGCTGACCTGAAGATGCCTGAATACGAAACCCGATATGCTATTCTGGAACGGAAAGCCAATGATAATGGCATCGAGATTGACCCGCAGATCATTGAGTTTATTGCTCACAATTTCAAATCTAATGTACGAGACCTGGAGGGCGCTATCATTAAACTACTGGCTCATGCTTCCCTTCAAAATATTGATGACATTGATCTCCCCATGGCCAAACGCGTGCTTAAAGACATGGTGAAAGAATCCAATACTCAGATATCGATTGAGCAGATCCAAAATTATGTTTGTGATTATTTTGGAATTGATACTAATAAAGTGCGTGAGAAAACAAGAAAGCAGGAAATTGTTGAAGCCCGACAAATTGCAATGTATCTGTCAAAAAAATTCACCAAGTCCAGCTTAAAAACTATCGGACTTCATTTTGGTGGTCGTGATCATTCTACTGTCATTCATGCCATTTCAACCGTAGAAGAACGAATTTCAACCAGTGCGAAACACAAGCGAATGGTTGAAGAGCTTCATCAGCGTATTGAAGTAGCAAGTCTCTGATCATATGGATACGCTTACCATCAAGGGGATGCGATTCAGGGGGCTTCATGGCGTTCATGATTACGAAAAAAAAGAAGGAAATGATTTTGAGGTAGATGTAATTTTCAACACCGACCTGACGGCACCCGGGGCCTCCGACCAACTCAAAGATGCCATTGATTATACAAGAGTTCATGAAATCGCATCTTCTGTACTATTTGGAGATTCTAAAAACCTGATCGAACATCTATGCTTACGTATCGGGAATCATATTCAGGATGCGTTCCAGAACCAATCCAATTTTGAGGTTGTCGTTCGTAAGTTAAATCCTCCATTGGATTCTGAAGTTAACTACACAGAAGCGAGAATGTCATGGCCCAGGTGATCATTGCGTTAGGTTCAAACCTTAATGATCCTCATTCACAATTAAAACAGGCGGCTCATTTCCTGGATAATATCTCAGAAACAACTCTTCAAAAATCTCCTATATACAAGTCTGAGCCGGTAGGTCCTTCCGAAAACAAATTCTTGAATTCGATTGGGTTGATTGAAACCTCATTAGAGCCGGACATTCTATTTGAACACCTAAAGGAACAAGAAAGACGGCAAGGCAGACCCTCTCGCTATCCAAAGTGGACGGCCCGCACATTAGATCTGGATATAATTGCCTGGGAGAGCTTGGTCGTTGAAACAGATACCCTTATCATACCGCATCAAGAATACACCCGGCGTTTATTCGTTTTAATGCCTTTGAAGGACCTTTTTCCCAATTGGAAAGACCCTGTAACTGCACAACACATTGACGATATGATTGAGTTGGCGCCGGACCTCAACATTGACAAAACAAAGCTGAACTGGTAGCTGATGTCCATTTCTTATGATTTTATTGCAATTGAAGGGGTGATTGGAGCAGGTAAAACGTCTTTAGCTTCATTGCTTGCAGACCGTCAAAATGCACGCCTGGTTTTGGAAGAATTTGAAGACAATCCCTTTCTGCCCAAATTTTATGAAGACCGGGAACGTTATGCATTCCAAACGCAGCTTGCTTTTTTAGCCAGTCGGTTCAAGCAGCAGCAAAACATGATGAGTCAGGATCTGTTTCATGAGCTTACTATTTCAGACTATATTTTTGAAAAAGATCGTATTTTTGCCCGTCTTAATTTAGATCAGGACGAAATGGCCTTGTACGATAATATTTTCAGCATTATGACGGGAATTGCTGCTCAACCAGATCTGATCATTTACATTCAATCCTCTGTTGAGCGACTCATGGATAATATTGAACAGCGCGGGCGCGACTATGAACGTCATATCACGCCTGAATACCTGAAAGAGCTAAATGACGCTTATAATCACTTTTTTCATCATTATTCCCGGTCCCCGCTTATTATTCTGAATGCTACTGAAATAGATTTTGTGAATAATACTGAGCACTTGAATTACATTGAACAGCAGATTTTTGAACAACCTGTACGCACCAATACTCATATACACATTACGCCCTAAGCACCATGCTTAAGTTTATATTTTTTATCATTGTATTTATTTTTTTAGTACGATATATAAACCGATTGTTCTTACCTTCCAATAAGCGACAACAATCGTTTAATCCATTTAGTGACAAGACGAATTCTGGCTTCGGTGGACGTAAGAAAAATTTTGACGAAATTGAAGAAGCCGACTACGAAGACCTATCAAATAAAGACAAGTAAAAATCACACGTATGAATTTTGAAGAGAAACTGAATAAGGGATTTGAATTATTACAAGAGAAAGACATCGATTACGCACTGGATGTTGCCCGGGAACTGCAACAAGAGTTTCCTGATGCCCATGAAGCCTGGTACCTGGAAGCTTTGGTGATGCAACAGCTTAACCAGTGGGACCACAGCCAAAAAGCTATAGAAAAAGCAATCGATCTTTCTGATGAAAATGCTCCTTACTTTAATTTGAGGGGTAACATTCGCATGCAGCTTGAAAAACTCAAAGAGGCTGAAAAAGACTTTGATAAGGCCATAGAGATCAATGATAGCTCTGCTGCTCACCGTAATAAGGTATTATTGATGCTAATGACCGATCGGGGTCAGGAAGCCATCCCCTACCTGATACAGAGAATCAAAACCGACCCTAAAGATGCTGAAAACTGGATTTTAATGGGCGATATGATTCAAAAAGGCGGTCAACCCGATAAAGCCCGCACCTATTACGAGCAAGCGCTAAAGATCGATCCTGACAACGAATATGCTCAGCGACAACTTGAGGAAGAATGAGGGATGTTGAACATCGAACATCCAACATTGAACATTGAACGTTCAATATTGAGTGTTGAAGTTTTTTTACTCCTATTGCAATCCAAATCACCTGTCGCAAATTTTCTATTACTGAGTAGATCAATTCGCCTGGGTTTGTGAAATATCTGAATGGTTGTACAGCAAAACTTATTCAAGAAATTGGGTGTGTTTTTGGTGAAATACATTGAATTTTGAAAGGTAAAAGTGCTATCTTTGTCGCCCTTCTTGAAAGTAAAAATGCTCACGTGGCGGAACTGGTAGACGCGTGCGCTTGAGGGGCGTATGGCCTAACGGCCGTGGAGGTTCGATTCCTCTCGTGAGCACATAAAATTAAGCCAAGCAATTTTAACACATTAGCAGAATATTTGCAGATCTATTCCTAAAACAACCTCGCTACACTCACCCCAAAAAAGAATCCCGGTTGATCTACCCGGTAAGCGACATCTGCGCGGAAGAGATTGAAGATATTACTCAAAGAAACCCCTACTTCCATATGAAGATCTTCTGCGGTAATAGGTGCTAATCCATAACGTGAATTGAATTCTTGAACCTGCTCTTCTTTAACCCAGGTTTTCCCAATTCCTCCAAATGTTATAATGCTAAGCCCTGTTTTGGATGCGTTTCTCCATCCCAGCATTTCCAAGGGTACACTTTTAAAGTTATGCTCAGCATTGAAGGCTACATAACTTGCTCCCTCATAGGGTATAAATCGCTTAGTTCTAAAAGCACCAAATGGAGTGAATATACCGGGGGCAACATCCAGTACTTCATTTTTCTGAATCGGAAGATCCCCCAAATACGTGCCGGCATTAAGTCTCATATTCAATGTATTGGGGAAAAAGCGTCTTTGGTAGAATGTCTCAAACTGCCGGTATAAATCTACTTTAAACCGCGTGTAGTTCCAGTCGCTGCCTAACATAGTGGCTGATTGCTCAATACTGAATTCAAAATCATCTGCACCTACGGCTCCAAGTGCTTTTTTATCGTCTCCCTCACTCCAAATAAGTCGAAACGCGCTTAGGTTTCCTTCTTCGATATAACTATTGGGCCGCTGTATCTCGTCTCTACCTAAAATATCATAGTTTGTTGAGTAGTCTATTTCGCTGTGATCTTCATTAATATAGCTAAATCGCAAAGATCCGGGAATTTCCCTCATCCGGTACGAGGCTCCAATCTGAATCCCTTCATTCCGGTAATAATCAAAATAATCCGGATAACCTGTTATAGACGTGATCGTGGTTAGCCCGGGGGAGAATAAATCCGAATTGTACCGGGTTTCTGTTTTGGCTCTGTATTCTGAGAAAACTGCAAATCGACGAGTCTCTTTTAGTGGCCACCAGCCTAATTTTACACCGTAGGAAAGTGATTCCAATCCGTCATTACCATAGCCGGTGCTGTAGCCCACAAAACTGCGTGACTGAAGGCGGCCATCCACATACCTGCGCTCATGCTTCAGCCCAAAATAAAAGGCGTCTACCCTGTTAAAATGACCGAGCGGACTCAGGTTTCTTGTTAATTTAGAAAATAAAGAAGGTTTATTGTCTCCCCCTGAACCTCCGGTGCTGCCCGAAGACTCATTATCATCCTCTTCATCCCAGTCAATAAAGCGAGTCAGAAAACCTTCCGGCCGGAATGCTTTTTCGATAGAAGCTGTGCTGTCGACTTTTTCGTAGGCGATCTGTTCTTCTGTATCCAACGGAATGATCTCAATTTCATTGACAAACAAAGAGTCCCCGGTATCTATGGTTGTAGAATCTACGGTGAGCTGTTCAAAAGTATTAAAGATCGTATCCGGGTGTGTAACGTTAACTTCATAATCACTTAGGCGCCCGACCTGCCGAAAACCAATAGCAGGGAATCGCAATCCAACCATACCCACTTCAACCAATCCTTCAATTCGTACATCAACCGGAAGCCAGAATTCTCCGCCAAAATTACTGAATTGTTGTTTGTAAGAAAGGTCAAAGTCCTGAATAGGCGCCGGAAACTGAATTACGGAATTGGGTTTAAGATCCATCTCAAGAACCGCATATTCTTCACCTAATACAAAGATGGTACCTTCAAAAAGAGGTTGTAATTTTCGTTTTGAAGTAACTTTTAGTTCGTACACCACTTGCCCGTCCAGCGACTGAATATCTTCCAGGCCGAAATCATAAAATTTCAGGGCATCCGGATGAGTCACTCCCATCACATTGAATCCTGCAATATCAAGGTTATCATCATAGAAATTAGGCAAGTAGCTAACGCCTGCGAAATTATCGGCGGCATCAATATTTGCAGTTTGGCGTTTTGATTTTAGAATTTCCCGATTGCCTTTTTTCTTATCCCAATACACTTCTGAAATGCTCTCTGTAATGGATATGATCGTTGTGTCGTTTCGGAGTTGCTGCCGGGTATATGCTTCAGCTTTATAGGTTTTTAAGTTAGCCCTCCATTCTTTTTTCCGGCGAATCACTTCCCGCATAATAGCGATGGCGGGATCTTCTCCGGTAACTACGATCTCACCCATATCTGCTACGGATGGCTTCATCAGAAAGTCTACCGGCTCTGCACCATCGTCTATTACTTTTTCCTGACTTTCGAATCCCAGGAAACGCACCACAATGGTCACGGGAAAATCCGGAACCGAAATACTGTATTCCCCGTCCTGATTTGAGATCGTGCCTTTGTAGGTATCTTTAATGATGACGTGTGCGGCTGGGAGTGGATCTCCGGTTTCCACATCCACTATTTTGCCCGAGACCTTTTTTTGGGCAACAGCAGGATCGGATAGAACAGCAAGTAACAGTAGCGGGATAAAGGCTGTAACTTTAAACATTTTGATGAAATAGTTTGATCTGTAAATTTACACAGGCTTTTACTACTCTGAGGCTGATTAGTTACATTAAGCTACGTATCTTTTTAAAGAACATTATGCGCTTACTGACCCTGTAGTTCAATCGGATAGAATAGAGACCTCCTAAGTCTTAGATCTGGGTTCGATTCCCGGCGGGGTCACATACGAATATTGAATAAAGAACATTCAACATTGAAATAAGAAGTGATTTATTGCTCGACGAGGGGCGTTAGATGTTCCTGTTTCTATATTGATTTCTGCGAAATCATCGATCATCAAAACGCTCTTATTCAAGTATTCTGAGAGAAAGTGAATGTGTGTGAAATGGCACAATACTATTCAGCCTTTCATTTTATCCCGTCCGCGAATCAGTGCCCCAAGAACTGCTGTAAATAAAGTAGCACCTACGATCGACCAAATAATGGGAAATGGACTTCCACCTACTTCAATGGTCCAAAGTTCAGGAAGGCCAAGTTCAGTAGCGATCCATTTACCTAAAATGGCTCCAATAAAACCCACACCGGCCGATACCAGGCATCCGCCAAAACTATATCCGCTGAAGCTCTGCCCGATACCGCCGCAAATGGATGCAATTAAAAGAAGTAATAAAAATCCAAAGAATGTCATGCTACTCTATTTCAAATCGTGATTAAGCTTTTGCCTTTTGCTCTAATACTACTGCCGGCTCCAGAGGTTTCACTACAACAGGTTCATTTACATCAAAAATAAGACGATTATCGGTATGAACGATATATTTATCCCCTTTAAATAACACATGATATGTGATGTCGTGCCCCCGGAATTCACGCCCTGTTATAATTCCTGTATCATTTCCATTAGCTTCGCAGCGCTCAATGGTCAAATGCTCAGGACGAATTGAACATAATATAAAACCTTCAGCTTCCCGGTTAATTTTCACGGGCCCTAAACGAGTTTCTACATTTTTAGATCCATCTGCATGAGCCCGGAATAGATTGGTTCGCCCTAAGAACTGTGCTACAAATTGTGTTTTAGGGTGATAGTATACTTCTTCGGGTGTCCCTATTTGTTCAACCTGACCGTTATTCATAACTGCAATTCGATCTGCAAATGAAAGCGCCTCCTCCTGGTCGTGAGTAACAAGGATCGCACTCATGCCGGATTTTTTCAATATGGCCCGAACTTCTTTTCGGGTGGTATCGCGTAGCATCGCATCAAGCCCGGAAAAAGGCTCATCCATCAACACTAATTTAGGTTTTGGAGCAATAGCTCTGGCAAGTGCTACACGCTGCTGCTGCCCTCCTGATAATTCATCTGGCATCCGATGCTTATATTTTTCCATCCCTGTTCTGCATAACACTTCTTCAGCCAAAAAGGGACGTTTTTTCTTTTCTACATCTTTCAATCCAAACGCCACGTTTTCAAGCGCATTCATGTGTGGGAAAAGGGCATAATCCTGAAATACAAAACCTACTTTCCTCTTTTGTGGCGACAAATGTACTTGTGGACTTTCAACCAATGCTCCTTCAATATGAATTTGTCCCTGATCACATTGTTCAAATCCCGCAATTAAACGAAGAGTGGTCGTTTTGCCACAACCACTTGGACCCAAAAGGGCAAAGATTTCATCCTCTTTGACATCAAAACCAACCTGGTTGACCACAGGACCGGTTTGATCAAAAGATTTGGTTAATCCGGATATGTTAAGTAATGATTTTTTCATGGGGTTAACTGAACCAAAAAATCTCCGTTTAGATTCAGTCTATATAAGATACGTACTATTTCATCATTTGTGAAAGTTTTGCAACGTGAATATTTGTGAAACAGTGAGGGATAATGTAAGTTTAATTCATTGTGAGATATACGACTTACAGACATTGAACCCTTAATAATTACCCTTATGAAAAAATTAGGCATCTATTCTCTATTATTTGCAATGTTAATAATTGTGGTACAAGCATGCGGCCCTAGTGAGGAAGAACGCAGAGCTGCTGAGCAAGCACGCTTAGATTCACTTCGACAAGCCGAAGAACAGCGAATTGCACAGATGATACAGGCGCGGGAAGACAGTATAGCTCAGGCCCAGGAGCAACAAGAACAACAAAAAGAACCCGAGGAAACAGGACCTAAATTTGCTGAAGACGGGAATTATATTGTTCAAGTGGGAGCATTTCGTTCTGAAGAGTCAGCTGAAAACTATAAAAGTAAAATCGCCAACCGGGATTTCCCTCATGTTTACATTATAAAAATTGGAGAAGAAGAGACCGGAGATATCTGGTATAGATTACGGGTAGGTTTCTTTGCGAACAAAGCAGAAGCTGAAAAATTAGGGACAGAATTAGGATCAGAGCTTAATACCGGATATTGGGTATCAAAGGTACAACGAGCCCCAAGTTCATAGATCTTTAAATATCAATAAATTTATAGTTGTATCTCTCCCAAGCATTTGCTTAATTACAGGTGCGCTCAAGTAGCGTCTCTCTTGATGAATAGTCAGCCCCGCATATTAGATAAATGTGCGGGGCTATTTTTTTGCATCTTTTTTATGTATACCTCGTAGTATTCTACCCTTTAAAACTTTCCTAATTCTAAGCTTTACGTTATTATGCAGTTTCAAAATTCCCAAAAAACTTCAAATGAATTGGAATGAAAAATTTCAGTATTGCTACACGCCAAAAACAAAACGTAAGTATACTGGATATCAAAGGAGAACTTGATGCACACACGGCTTCTCATTTGGAAAATGCTCTAAAATCGTTAATAGATGAAGAGAATTACTCCATTGTTGTAAACTGCTCTGGGTTAGATTATATCGCCAGTGCCGGGCTTGGGGTATTCATGGCTTATATCGAAGACGTACGAAGCTTAGGTGGTGATATCAAGCTAACAAATATGAACGACCGCGTTTACAATGTATTCGACCTGCTGGGTTTTCCTACCCTTTATGATATCCTGCGAGATGAAGAAGAAGCTTTAGAAAGCTTTGAGAATTAAATAATAAAAGAGCGTGGCAGAAACAAGTAACATACAAACCCTCACCGTTGAGGCTTCGACCGAGCATCTGGCCAAAGTCCGTAATTTCGTGGCTGCTCATGCCGAGCAAATTGGCCTGGATCAAAAAGATGTTAGTGAAATCCGCCTCGCTGTTGATGAAGCCTACACTAACATTATTAAGCATGCTTATAAGAACGATGCCAAAATGAATGTAAATATCGAAATTGGCTCTAATGGAGAACAGCTTTGGATCTCTCTCATGGATGAGGGTAAGAGTTTTGATCCAAGTTCTTACAATGAACCTGACTTAATGCAGCGGATCAAGGAAAAAAAACGGGGCGGAATGGGAGTCTATCTGATCCGTAAGCTCATGGATCAGGTGCAGTATAACCGAACAGGACATACCAACGAAATACGAATGGTTAAAAAACTTTGAACCATCGTGAATAAATCAAATAATCTTTCCTTTACTGACTCTGAAGAACGAAAAAGCCGTTTTGAGCTGCGCACACTTCTGGAAACAAGCCGCATGCTCATTGAATCACAAGAACCCGACTTTGTTCTAAATAACCTGCTGCTCATTACCATGGGTAAGCTAATGGTTCCAAAAGGAATGATCCTGATCAATCAGGGAGCTGATAACAAATACCAAGTCAGTAAAATAAAAGGACGAAATGCTCTGAATGAAGGGGAAATAACTCAAATAGATTTTCCGGATGAAAAACACGACTCCTCAACCTTCTTCGGAAACGAAATTCCAGATATAACCCAAAAACTTGGATTAGGTGAGGAAAGCACCTTTTTTAATCTTCGCACTACCAACCACCATCTTGGATTTTTATGTTTGGGGCCGAAAGGCACAAAAAAGCCCCTTTCAAATAGTGAACTTGAATTTATTGAAAGCCTTACCATCATTTCATCGGTGGCGATCGCAAACTCTCGAATGTTTCAGGAATTGCGGCTCATAAATCGAAAACTGGATCGTAAAGTTCATGACTTAAATACCCTGCTTGAACTTAGCAAGGATTTTAATATGATGGTTGACCGGGATGAAATTGCCCGCACTTTTAAATTTGCCATGTTAGGGCAAATGCTCATCCGTACCTTCTTCTTTGTGCTCGACGTAAATGGGGACAAATCAATGGTTGCAAGTAGCGGCCTTAAAGAAAAGCCCTCTGATAAAGAATTAAACCAATTATTTGATCTTGAAGATGTTTTTTCCTGCAATCAGGAGCATGATTGCCCCTTTCTTGAAGCCAATGACATACAACTGGTAATTGGCTTACGGTTTCAAAATGATAAGATCGGAGTTGTGGGAGTTGGAGCTCCGGCTAACAAACAGGAATATTCTAAGGAACAAATAAATTTCTTACAGTCTTTGGGAAATCTTGCTCTCCTTACCATTCAAAAAACATACTTGCTTGAGGAACGCATTGAAAAGCAACGAATGGAAGAGGAACTTGGACTGGCCAAAACCATACAGGAAGGATTGCTTCCATCTCCTATTCCTCCTATAAATGGATTTGACCTTGCTGCTACTAATGTATCTTCCTATCAGGTAGGGGGCGATTATTTTGATATTGTAGGAACACCTGATAACGGACATATACTTGCGATAGCGGATGTTACTGGAAAAGGAGTACCGGCTTCCTTGTTGATGGCAAATTTACAGTCCATGTTACACGCCCTCGCCCCTATTGATATCTCTCTTTCAGCTGCCACTGACAGTATCAATGATATCATTCATACGAATACGCCCTCTGATAAATTCATTACTTTTTTCTGGGGAAAGATTTCAGCTGATGGCACTATATTTGAATATGTAAATGCGGGTCATAATAACCCAATGCTTTTCAGAAAAGATCAAGAAGAGCCTATTGAACTTGTGGAAGGAGGATTGATATTAGGTGCTATGTCTACCTTAACACCGTATCAATCTTCAGTACTGGAGTTTAAATCAGGTGATGTCCTGGTCTTTTATACCGATGGAGTTACCGAAGCCATGAATCCTGATCAGAATGAAGAATATGAGACTGAGCGGCTTACCAATTGTTTAAAGAGGAACCTTGAAAAATCTTCAGAAGAGATAATGAACGCAGTCATTGATGATATCATGGAATTTTCCGGAGGCATTCAGTACGACGATATTACCTTGATGGTTCTCAAAGTCAATTGATGGTTTGTATTCCCCAGACTCCGGTTCCCGTTTTAGATCTATTTTCATTATAAGCCAAAATGGTCTGATACGTATTATAACGATTCATGATCTCGTTAACGTAACGAACCGTCTCTATTCCCCTTGCAAACCCATATCGTGCCTGCTGATAATATCTTCGCTGCATTAACTTAAGCAGTGCTTCAGATACATTTTTCCATTCGTTTGGATCTTTATTGTGGTCTATTGCTAAACGTCGGGCATCGGCTACATGGCCCATACCAGCATTGTAAGTTGCTAATGCAAAAGACCACTGGTTGGTTGAATCCATATAGGAATAATGCTTGAGGTGGGAGGAAAGAATCCTTGCTCCTTCTCTTATATTTACCTCCGGGATATATAAAGAGTCCGGTGAAATTTCAGAAAAACGAGGCATGATCTGCATGATTCCCACAGCCCCTGCCCAGCTTACTGAGGTCGGGTTAAACTTTGACTCCTGGGCGGCAACAGCGGTTAACATTACCCAATCGATGTCATATTCTTCAGCTACTTGTTTGATCATATCATCATAGGGTGAAATCACTCCAAACTGTTCCCCTCTAATATTTGGGCTAAAGTAATCTGCGATCTGATCTCCAGATTCAAAATATTTTTTTCTTAATACATTTAAGAATGCCGATCGTTTGGGAGTGCCATTTTCATCAAAACGGAAATGCTTATATAAAAATTGATTTAATTTATGTTGAAGGTCAGGAGCATTTTTTCGAACAGCCCAGGCAATGGTGTCATTTTCAGCGATCAAAGGGCCTTTTATCAATCCGTTCATATATCTGCTTGCAGCATCATAGATGTTATTATCTGCAACGGTAGCTTCATATGTTCCATCAGCAACCTGAAACAATACACTTTCAGTGTCCATTTCTTCTGGTATGATCTGTATTCCAACGGGGAATCCTTCTTCCTGAAGTTCTTTCAACCGTACAAAATATGAACTGTTTCTTCTGACACTAATGGGGATTCCTTCCATCTCCGAAATGCTTTTTGGAACCATTCCAAGTTCATCTGAAACAACAATAAGCTGATCTACTAAATTATATGGCCGGGTAAATGCAACATATCTCTTTCGTTCTTTAGTGATTGTATAACTTGCGGCAATAATATCACCTCTTCCACTATTTAAAAGGTCATACGGGCTTTCATCCGGGCCGGTAATAACCACTTCAAGCGCCAGGTCATTTTCTTTGGTAAATGCTTTCAGCAACTCGTACTCAAAACCAACCTGAACTCCCTTATATAAAAAATAAGAACCCGAGCTATAACTGGTAATCATTCTAAGCACCCCATTCCTCTTGATTTCAGATAGGTCTTTTTTGACCGGCTCAATAACCGAAACAGGTAGATCGTCGGAAGTATTATTGTCTGAATTGCCCATGGAACAACCAGAGAGCAATAACAAACCACAGCTACCCAACAACAAGTATTTTGTTACCCCAGTAAAATTATCATATTGAAAAAGCATAAAACGGTGCTGTTTACATTATTATTAAACAATAACTCTACAATTCCATATGCTGTCTAATTATACACTTTAAACTCGGAAATTTCTTCTTCTTTAGTAATGTCTAATTATTGCCACAGTTAAACGACCGAATTAATAAGAAGATACAAAACCTTAATAAAATATTGATTTTATTTCATATGAAAGCCATTTTATAATGCTAAAATCCTATTTTAGCAATTATAGTGAGTCTCAAATTCTAATCTGAATGGTTCATTTATAATTTATTGATCAGATTTTTTTCTGGGTTTTCTTTTCCAGGTGAGCACAACACCGAATAGGGTAATAATGATCGCTATAAATGAGATCAAAGCAGGTAATTCACCTAAAATAAAGAAAGCCAGAAGAGTGGCAAATATGGGTTCTGTAAGTATAAGGGTGGATAGCAGCGTAGGCGAAACGTACTTTACGGCATAGTTCAAGGATCCATGCCCCATGAGTTGCGGTCCGACCGCCAATCCCAGGCCTAACCAGACCAACATTGGATCAACAGACCTTGGTATTCCCTCCATGATCAATAACACCAATAGACAGGTGCCGGCAGCATATCCATAAACCGGAAATACATAGCCAAGCCAAGATCGGTTTTGCCGTATTTTTCGTCCAATCAGAAAATATACTGCAAAGATAGCTGCTGCCGTAAACGCAAGCGTATTTCCTAAAATGGGGTTTGCGAAATCACCGCCGGTGTTATAATCTGATATCCCCAGTAAAACCGAACCTGAAAATGCGATCAATACTCCAATCCAAACCGTTAATGGGAACTTCATTTTGTATAAGGCCCTTTCTGCTACGATCAGCATTATAGGATGGATGGTAACAAGAACCGAAGCTGATGCAACGGATGTATAGTACAATGAACTAATCCACAAAATAAAATGAAGTCCCAAAGCAATACCTGCCAATGCCATCCATCTTGCCTCGTTTCCAACCGGCTTTACATCATATTTATTACTCCTTTTTTGAAAAAGATAAAAGGGTACAAGCAGTAAAAATGCCCCAAGTGTGCGTATAGCGACCAATTGTAAAGCTGAATAATCAGTGGCAAATTTTACCAATATAGGAGCAAATCCAAAGGTGGTTAAACCAATTGTAAGTACAACAAACACCTTGAACTTTGAATACGCCTGATCCAAGATTCACCTACCGGATTCTATCCATAGAACGAACTAATTCATCATCTTTGCGAATATAACGCAAGGCCAGTATTTCGAATATTAATCCTAAAAATATAAGCCCGGTTCCCAAAGCTTCATCCCAGAGGTAAGTTCCTATTCCACCCAGTGATAACAATATGCCAAGCCCGAATGCAAAGGCAATAACTTGTACCAATGCAGTTCTTTTGACCCATACGATCTGGTTTTTGCGATCATTATACAAAAAGATACAAACCACATTCATGATCATAGGTATCATCAGGGAAATTGCCAGCCCATACCCTATCCAAGCCTGTGGGTCAGCCATGGCCTTATCATAAACAGGAGTGAAATAAACAATTAAATTGAGAAGGGAAGAAATAGCTAAAAAAACAGTTTGAAGTCGCTGTATCACGAATATGTATTTGATTGAATTTTTGTAAAGATAAAAGTTTTCACAAATAAAAAAGTCCGCTTATCTGTTTTATGAAAAGCGGACTTTTCAATATTTACATTTATTGCTAACCGGGTGTTGTTTCCAGTTTTGGTTGTCCTTTCTGCTCCCCATTAAGTTCGCTTTGATCCTTTATGATTCCGGGTTCGGGTGTGCCAAACATCACATTATTCAGTTTCCTGCGGCTTCTCTCAATAACACTGTATAGTACAGGAACTAATATAAGCGTAAGTGCAGTGGCAAAGATCAAACCAACGATCACAGCAATTGCCATAGGTCCCCACCAAGCTGCTTGTTCGCCACCCCAGAATATATATTCGCTAAGGTTACTGAAGAATTCAATTGGAGTGGCAACAAGGGTAATAAAATCGAAATTGAAGCCTATAGCTAATGGAACAAGCCCAAGTGTGGTAGTGATGGCCGTCAAAATTACGGGCCTAAAACGCACTTTCCCGCCCTGTATCAAAGCGGAACGCAGGTCCATCCCGTCTCTTTGTCGAAGAATATCTACATAATCGATCAAAACAATAGCATTATTGACCACCACTCCGGCTAAAGAAATTATTCCTAATATAGCCATCAAACCGAGTGCCATCTGGAACGTAACCAATCCAAAAAATACTCCTGCGGTAGACATTATAACCGAACTAAGGATGATGATTGGTTTTGCAACTGAATTAAACTGAGAAACCAAAATGAATGCTATCAAAAACAGTGCAACTAAGAATGCCTGGAACAGGAACTCAAAAGATTCTTGCTGGTCTTGCTGTTGTCCTGTCCATTCATAACTGTAACCCGCCGGTAATTGAGTTAAATAATCATCCAATAATACCTGTGCTTCAGCCAGCACCGCATTCGACTGATACCCGGATCGCACGTCAGCACTTATAGTGATCACGCGTTCTGACTCTTTATGACGTATACCACCAAAACCATCGCTTACTTCCCAGGTAGCCACTTCAGAAAGCGGCACCTGTACCCCTTCGTAAAAGATCGTGAGGTTTGATAGCGTACTGAGGTCATCCCGATACTCATCGGATAATCGGACAATGATGTCGTATTCATCTTTGCCATCTCTAAATTTTGACGCTTCTACACCATTGATTGCCTGCCGTACGGTCATTCCGACTTGGTTGGTATTCAAGTCAAATAGTGCGGCTTTTTCACGATCTACATCTACTTTAACCTCCGGACGTGATTCTGGTAAGTCGGATTCCAAGCCATCCATCTTGGCGAAGATGGAATCCGTTTCAATTTCTCTTAACACTTCATTTGAAATCCGGGTCAGCTCACTCATCTGTGGCCCTGAGATCTCCAAATTTATCGGCGGGCCGGTTGGGGGGCCATCCTGTGGTTTTTCAACCGTTATATTTGCCCCTGCAACCAACCCAGACAGGTCATTACGCATATATTCCATTGCGTCAAATACACTTTTCTGGCGCTGCTCATAATCCACAAAGTTTATGGCAACCGTTCCAAGGTGGGTTGAGTTACCTCCACCTCCGGCAGGATCGCTGGTTATAGCAGCTCCGGATGTGGCTAAAATGGTATTGTAATCCACATTATAGGGCATTTGCTCAATTCTGGCAGCTACTTTATCCACCACACTTTTTGTGAAATCTACATCAGAACCAACAGGTGTTTCGATCTGTACGTAGATATCTCTGGGCGGAATATCCTCCGGAAAGAATTCTGATCCGGGGAAGAAAGCACTAAACACAATAAAACTTGATATCAAAACTACTAATGAAATTCCTATGGTAGATTTTCTGTGATTCAAAGCCCATTCAAGGGTGCCTTCATATTTTTCAAGCACCCTGTTTAGCCCTTTTTGCTGCCACCAGTTTCCAATTGGTTCAAGGAAATATTTATTTGAAGCCCATAAGATCGATCCAAGTATGATCAACATCGTCCAGGTTACGAAACTTGAAATAACGAGCAATACACCCAAAAAACCCAATAAACCATACAGGATACGTTTTCCTTTTTTAGTCATGATTGCCTTGCCCTGCTCAGTATCTACTCGCATAAAAAGCGCACAAATCACCGGGTTAATTATTAAACCCACAACCAGTGAGCTACTCAGTGTTATTATCAATGTTTTTGGCAGATAGCCCATAAATTCACCAACTACACCCGGCCAAAAGATCATTGGTGCAAAAGCGGCTAATGTTGTAGCTGTTCCTGAAATAATTGGTACCGCAACTTCACCTGTCCCTTTCTTAGCTGCTTCAAAATTATCATACCCTTCTTCCAGATACCTGTAAATATTTTCCACCACCACTATGGCATTATCCACCAACATACCAAGTGCTAAGATCAGTGAAAAAAGCACAATCATATTCATAGTAATCCCCAATGCACTCAGCACAATAAAGGATAAAAACATGGACAGCGGAATTGAAACTCCCACAAAAGACGCATTCCTCACCCCAAGGAAAAACAGCAATACGCCTACTACCAAAATTAGCCCTGAAATAATATTGTTCTCCAGATTTGTGACCATGCTATTGACATCCTTGCTCTGGTCATTTGTGATCTTATAAACCGTACTGGGTGGTAATGTGGGTAATGCTTCCTCCAGTATGGACTTTACCTCTCTGGATGTATCCAATATGTTTTGACCCGTACGCTTTTTTACCCCCAGGGTAATCACTGGAGAATTATCCAGTGTTGAATAAGTCTCTCGCTCTTTATATCCAAAAGTTACCGTTGCCACATCCCGAATGTAAACGGGTTTATCATTTTCAGCTTTGATTACGATATCTTCCAGAGGTGCGGTCGTTTCATATTGTCCGGGAACGCGCAATAAAAAATTCTTGGAACCAACGGTTATATCTCCTCCGGGAACCGTAACATTTTCCTGCTGTATAGCAGCAATGATATCTCCAAAACTCAGATTGTAATATTTCAGTTTTGGCAGGTCTACATCTACCTGGACTTCCCGTTCCAGCCCTCCTGTAAGGTCAACACCTAAAACAGATGGAACGGCCTCAATATCTTCTTGCAGGTCTTCAGCAATTTCTTTCAGAATATCGAGGCTATAATCTCCAGATAGGTTTACCTGCATTATCGGAAATTCGGATAAATTAACTTCCTGAATGGTTGGATCTTCAGCATCCTCAGGAAGTTCTGGTTTCGCCAGATCCACTTTTTCCCTGACCTTTTGCAGTGCTTCATCTATATCAATTCCGGTATCGAATTCAAGATTTATATTGGAATAGCCCTCTGATGAAGTTGATGTCATGGTTTTAACATCACTGATATTACTCAGCTCATCTTCCAGCTTTCGTGTAATCAGGCTTTCCATATCCTCGGGAGATACACCCGGGTAGATCGTGACTACAAATATATTCGGTACCGTAATATTCGGAAATGATTCTTTTGGTATGGTTATATATGAGACAATCCCCAATACTGCTACTAACAAGATCAATACAAGAACGCTGATCCGGTTATTGATCGAAAATGTAGAAAGCCAAAATTCTTTTCGGTTCGACGCATCATCAACCGGACGTCCATTTACGGATGAACCATTTGATACATTATCTGTACTCATTTTATTGTGTTTCTAAAATTATTTTTAACACTCATCATTGTGATGCCAGATCTGTTGCCCGATCGTCAACAATGTTTAATCTCACACCGTCATTAAGGAAGGCAGAACCAATGGTGATCAATTCATCTCCAGACGATAAACCATTTGTGATGATCACATCTGACCGGAAAGAAGCACCTAATTCAACAACTCTTCTTTGGGCAACCGGATATCCTTCTTCGTTCACCGTTTTCACATAAGTGATGAACTCATCTTCATCTTTATAAATAAACTCTTCGCTTACAATAATGACATTTTCTTTTCTCAAAGTATACAGCCGAAGGTTTGCGATCATATCCACTTTATATTTTTTACTATCTGCTGGGAGAAGTACTTCTATCCGGAACGTCCTGCTCTGAGGGTCAATGCTATTTCCCACAAAAGAGATGGTCCCCTTAAGTGTATCAGCTGTTTGAGTATCAAACCAGATATCTACTTCATCGCCATTTTGTATAACATCTGCATACCTGGCAGGCACCCCGGCCGAAACAATAAACGTATTCGTTCCAATTAACCGTACTACCTGCATGCCCGGGCTTGCCATTTCACCTTCTTCCAGGATATAGGCTTCTACCGTACCAGTGAATGGGGCTGAGATCGTAGCATTTTCTAAATCCACTTTTATGGATTCCAATGCAGATTTACTTTGTTCGAAATTATATTTTGCATTCAGGTAGTCGATCTCAGAACCTATGCCGTCTTCCTCATATATTCGCTTAAGCCGTTCGTAATTTTCTCTTGCTTGAGCCGTAACAGCCTCCAGGCGTGCCTTTTCCTGTTTTAACTTAGAATCGTCAATCCGAAGAATAGTTTCTCCTTTTTGAACCTGTTCACCCTCTGCCACTGTTTGTTCGATTAGCCTTCCTCCTACTTCCGCAGAAATCATAATGTCATTTTTCGTTTCTACATTACCTACAACCCGCAGGTGACTTCGAAATGTCGACATCGTCAGGGTTTCAGTTTCCACATTTACCGTTTTACCAACCGGCTGGTCGCTCTCCGACTCAATATTTTCTGCCGAGCATGCTGTGAACACAGCTATGATCACGGTTAGTAAAATCAGATTTAATTTTTCCATTTTGATTGAATTCTTGTCTTTTTTGTTGGTCATTCCATTATTTCGGTATCCACAAAAGGAACCTGACCAGTTGCCTGATCGTATTGGGCTTTTGCGCTTAAATATTCAAATACCATCAGTGCATAATTCACTTCGGCCTGTCGAACTTGGACTTCTGCTTCTGTCACTTCCAGTTGCGATCCGATACCGTTTTCTAATCTTTTTAGTGCTCTTTCATATCCTTCTTCGGCCTGTGAAAGGGCTTGTTTTCGGGCGGCTGCGGTTTCAAACGTCTTATTCAGATCCTCTGATGCAGATACAATTTCATTCTCTGCAGCCAGCTTAGCTGCACGTTGCTGCTCTTCTATATCCTTGCGGCCAATTTTTGCTCGTTGAAGGTTTGCAAGTCGACTGAAGCCTTCAAATAACGGAAGACTCACATTGATACCTAATGTTTGGAACCTGGCGTTATTCTCAAAAAAAGTAGGCGAACCGGGCTCGGATGCACTCCATTGTAAATTATAGGATGCAGTAATCGTCGGTAAAAACCGGCTTTGTTCTGCTCTAATTTCTTTTTCATTTAAATTTAGGCGAGCATCCAAAATTCGCACATCACCACGGTCATCTATAAATGTTTCCAGTTCCTCGCTTTTTTTCTGAAAAGTAAAGGGATTCATCTGATCTACCCGTTTAAGATGCTGATTTTCAGGATCACTTGAATTTTCAGTGGAAATATCAAATTCATTTAAATTACCTTTTACACTGAAAGCAACATCAATTGGTATTCCCAGCACTACTTTTAAATTTCGATACGCCTCATCTACAGCATATTCTGCTTCTATAAGCTGCGGTCGTTGATTACTTAATTGCACCTCAAGTTGTAAAACGGCGTACTCATCTATTAAACCAGCTTTTTGCCGAGATTTATTCTCAGCCAGGTTTTGCTCCAGCCTGTTTATTTGTGCTTGTTGAAGCCGCAATTGCTCCATTGCTACCAATACTTGATAATATGCTATGCGAGTTTGTGTTATAATCTGCTGTGCGGTTGCCCTAAGATTTTCTTTTTGAACCGATTTAAATATCTCGGAGGTAGACAAACCTACAAATACCTCCCCTCTGAAAATGTTTTGAGTTACATTGAAACCACCCTGCCAGTTGTTGTCGGTTCCAAACGCAACAGGCACCAAAGTGCCTGGGTCAGCCCCCGGAATAAGCGTACCAGGCAGGAATTGAACCGGTATTTCAAAATTTCTTGTATAATTTACATTTGATGAAATATTTGGAAAAACTTCACTGTAAGCTATATCCACAAGTTCATCGGCATCCTGAACAGAAAGTAAGGCTCTTTTAACCTGTGGATTATTAGCTACTGCTACTTTAATGGCATCTTCTAATGTGAGTTCATCATCGTTTAACAGAGATTCATTTTGAATCTGGGCATTTAGTGAAAAATTGATGAGTAGTACTAAAGCAAAAGATAGCTTTGTTATACGCTTCAAAAAGGGGTAAATCATGTATTAGTGGTATCTAAATTTTTTTTCAAAAAAACGACTGATCGTACGAATTACTTCGATTTCAGTTTCAGGGAAATTCTAATTTTTCATATCTATACAAACTTCCAGGTAGTAATTCCCGTTCCTTATTCTTTCTTTAAAACAACCCATATTTTGACCATTTCCACTTCCTCATATTGGAGAATTCATGTACTTCAAAAAGCTGGGAACTTCGTATGCCAATACCTGATGTTATGGTGTAATCGAAGTCTATAAAAAATTAATAATGATCCTCAAAGATAAGACATCTCCCTGCTTAAATACATTAACTTATCATTCGGTTTAAAATCATAATCCACGTACCTTATGCACTTCATTACATAACAGCCTTTGTTTCAAAAATATATCATCGACATAAGTCTTGTTTTGGTCGCAGTAATCTGGGCGTTAAACTTTAGCATTGTTAAGGTTTCTCTTCAGGAAATGGATCCTTACAGCTTTAACGCGATGCGTTTTATATTTGCGACCGCCTTATTATGGTATGCAGCCCATAAAAAAGGATTTTCAATTCGGGTAAAAAAACAACATTTCTGGAAATTAGTTGGAATTGGGGTCGTAGGTAATGTGTGTTACCAGCTTTTTTTTATTATTGGTATTAACTATACCTACGCTGCAAATGCTGCAGTAATGCTGGGGACCATTCCTATATGGGTGGCTATACTTTCTCAGTTTTTTACCAACGAAAAACTTACTCTTTTTACTTCTGCAGGAATACTGTTTGCTTTTTCTGGGGTGACCTTAATCATAATGGGCGGAGATGGGACTATATCATTTGCCTCAGAAACATTTTTAGGCAATATCATTACCCTGATTGCTGCTTTGTGTTGGGCAACTTTTACTATTTTATCTCGAAAATACCTGGCTTTTTATAGTGCTATCCAATATTCAGCCTTTATGTCAACGGTAGGGCTTGTTTGTTTATTTATAGTAGGCCTTCCGTTTTTAATTCAGCTTGAATGGACCTCTATTTCGCTAATGGGGTACGGAGGCATCTTTTATAGTGGTGCATTATCAATAGGATTAGCTTACATAATCTGGAACAATGGGGTAAAAAAAATTGGCGCGGTTCGCACGGCTGCTTATCAAAACCTGGTCCCTGTTTTAGGGCTTATCTTTGGATTGGTCTTATTAAAAGAACCTCTATCAGCTCTTCAAATTTCCGGAGCTGCCGTAACAATAACCGGCATCATTTTGTCCCGATTTTAATTGATAACTCAATTTTCATACTCTTATATTCATTGTTTATTAATCATCATGCGAATTATTAAAATGAAGTTCTTTTTTAAGACGGCCACTGCACTTTTGTCACTCTTATTATTAGGAGTTGTCCCACTCTTAGGTCAATCTCAAAATACTAATCGTGTTACCACAAATAATGAATCGGGGGTAAACCAAAATTACTTTTTTGATCAAGCCGGATCTCAGTTTGCTAATTCATTTTCTTCCCTGGATGAATTTATTGATCCAGACACCTATCACTTAGGGCCATATGATGTGCTTTCCATTTTTGGGAAAGGAGTGATAGAGTTCAATTACCGTGGTTTAACCGTAAATGCCTCCGGGGATCTCGTGATTCCAGTTGTAGGGATGGTATCCGTAAGAGGACTTACTATGACAGAAGCTAAAACTAAAATACAAGAGGAGTTTGCCAGTTCCCTTAAAAACTCAAATGTTACAATTAGCTTAGATAAACCTCGTCCAGTATCCGTTCATGTTGGAGGTGAGATTCCAAATCCGGGAAAATATATCGTTCAACCAGGTTCTCGTTTTAGCGCATTGATCTCAGGGCTTCAGGTAAACGGGACCGAATTAGTATTTCCCCTTCAAAAAGAAGTTAGTGAAATGGCTCGGAGCACATCAACTCCACAAAACGTTACAGGCCTAAATTTTGACAACATACAGGATAAAAGCGAACAAAAAGATGAACTTACGCAATCAACGTATTCTACGATTTCTAAGAAATATGACCTTCGCAGGATTCAAGTAACCTCCAATTATGGTGACACCCGATACATTG
>JAVLBT010000219.1:0-3015 GCA_031580945.1 Gracilimonas sp. | reverse complement strand
CTACCAGGCTTCTGCCTTTGTAATAAAGCCAATATAATCCATTTCTATAAAGTAAAGCTGCATCATCCACCCGATAACTATCAAACTTTTCGGGTTCTACACTTACTTTTAGTATAGGGTCCTCACTAACTCTTTTAAAAGGTCCCGTTGGTGAATCAGATACGGAGACTCCAATCGCCGTGATATCAGTAACACTATTATTCTCAAATTCACCATCCTCGTTTCCTGGTGTTGGTTTTACTCCTGTATAGAATAGATAGTATTTACCATTGGAATAAAAAATATTTGGAGTAAAAACGGCTTGTGAATCCCAATTATCCTTTTTACCAACATCCAACATTTCACCAACTTCGGTCCATGAATATCCCTCATCTTCCGATTTTGCACACCAAACAGTTGCTCCCCAATACCCTGCTCCCCAATATTTTGGTTCAGCATCAGGTATTTTGGTGTAATACACATAATATGTTTGACCCACTTTTATTACATCGCTGGGATCTCGACGTGTTACTCCCTCTTCAAAACCAATACCTGAAACTTCTTGATAGCTAAATTCAATGTTTTTGTAGGTTTCCCTAACTGCCTGTGAATCAAGATTTTGAGCTGCAGAGTAGCTTGTTATGCATAATAAAAGTAATAGAAGAAATGTATTAAATCTGATCATGTTGCATTAATATTTAAAAATAATAGTTAGTAAGTTGCAAAATAAGGCCACCAGGGTTCCTGAATGGCCTCATTTTTTTTAAAATCATCTGTCTTACCAGCCTGGATTTTGTACCAGATTTGGGTTTTTCGAGATCTCTTCTGCTGGAAGAGGTTCCAAATAATCTCTTCCGGGATCAAAAGAGCGTTGACTTGCCGGCTCAACTATTATATTCCCATCAGCGTCCATCGGGGGAGTATCAGGGTACCGTAAACTTCCATCTTCCAGTGTAGTCGTTTCAAATTCGGTACCGGCGAATTTTGCCCCCATTAATGCATTTGGCATCTCCTCTTCTGCCGTTTTCCATCGACGTAAATCATCTCTTCGGAATCCTTCATGGGCAAGCTCCACTGTGCGTTCTCGCCGAATTTCCGTCAACATATTTAACCCATTTGCAATAACATGGGAGTTTGTGAGAGCATTGACTCCTGCTCTCTCCCTCAATAAGTTAATGGTTGCATCCAATTGTGCATCTGTAATACTACCATTTCTTTCATATTGTGCCTCTGCATTGATCAAGAGAACTTCTGCATACCTTAAAAGGTGATAATAGAAAACATTTCCACCTGCATTATCAAAATAAAATTCACTTATATACTTATAAGCGTCATACCAGCTCTCATCCCAAATAGGTTGAGGATAGTCCCGGCCCGTTCCTTCTTGATCAAGTCTGTCAATAGCAAATGTACCCGGAGGAATCATAGTAGCTGACATTCGACGATCACGGTTTTGAAATTCAGAGGTCATCTCCTCTCTTCCTTCAAATAATGGGGATTGATTAATTGGCAGACCATCTGTACATAGGTACATATCTGCTAATTTACGGGTTGTTGTCATATTTCCATCCCTTGGAACTCCTGTAAAGTTATGACGGGTATCTCGATCAAATCGTCTTGCTACGATTTGTTCTTCAGAATCATTTCCGACTTCCATAAAGAAATATCTATACGATTCTTCTGGATCAGGTGTATAGGTAAACAGATCGTATTCACCACTATCCATCACTTTTTGGGAAGCACTGATCGCTTCATCAAATCTTTCATTGGCATTACCTGGAGTGCCGTGATATTTAATCCAAGTCCCCTCAAATAGAGCTACCCTGGCACGTAAAGCATCAGCAGCTCCTCGGGTAATGCGACCAAGTTCATCTCCTCCCAATTCACTCTGCAAATGGAGTAAAGGTGCTATTGCATTGAGCTCATCAATTATAAAGTCTACTACAACTTCCCGAGACTCTCTTGGGGCAAGTAGATCTTCTGAAGAAGGATCCAGCACATCAGTATAAAATTGCACATCACCATATGCTTTCACTAATCTGTAATAATGAAAAGCTCTGAACCATCTGGCTTCTGCAACATAACGATTCTCCTCAAAACCATTATTTGCACGTTCTATAAGAAAATTAGCATCTCTAATATGACTATAGGAACTGTTATAAAAAGAACTTGTAGAAGGAGCCGTCCTGGTACCATTGCTAACTGCATTCGGACTATTAGCATATGAAATGTCAGAATCGTTATCTAATTGGAATGAACCCAAGCTTGAGTACAAGTCATTCACACCCTTTCGAAAATCATCCGACCGGTTCCATAGTTGTGCATCCGAAAGCTGATGTTCCGGTGCTAAACTCAAATCCTGGCAACCAATGAATAGGAAAATACCCAGTGTTAAGCATATTAATTTTTTCATTTTCTTCTGATCTAGAATTAAAAATTATTTTAAAAAGTTACTTGTAAACCCGCAGAGTACGTTCTCACAAAAGGATAACTAACCCATGATGTACCAGCTTCGGGATCGAAATTTAATTTTCTGGATACATCAGATTGCAGTTCAAATAAATTTTCGCCTGTCAAAAAGACCCGCAATCTGCTAACAGGGATATTTTCAAGTACGTTACTTGAAAGAGTGTAACCGATCTGTAGATTCTTCAATCGTACATAAGCCCCATTGATTTTATTATTGGCTGAAGGACGGTAATTATAGTTGTTTACGCCCGCATTCACACTTAACTCCGGATATTTGGCATCCGTATTCTCAGGTGTCCAGGTTTTTCCATAGAAATATTTGAGTCCTTGGTTGAACCAAGCTCCCCCCTGAATCGGTGCTGAAAATGTACCTCCCCTAAATAACGTGCGTTTGCCAACTCCCTGAAAAAGAACTCTAAAATCAAAATTCTTATAGTTACCTCCTAGGTCAAGACTAAAACTGTATTGAGGTCGGATATTCCCCAATTTCACTAAGTCACCTGTATCACCTTCGCTCGGGTTTCCAAGAGCGCTCAATTCACCATTACCATCGACGTCTGCATATCG
>JAVLBT010000218.1:0-3099 GCA_031580945.1 Gracilimonas sp. | reverse complement strand
CACGACTCTGGCATTGTTTATTTACCGGATGGAACTGCCTTTGTACTGGTCTTCTTGTCAAAAGAAGCACCAAACCGTGAAAAGGTGTTGGATGCATCAGCAGATATTGCAAAGTATTGTTATGAATTTATGCATTCGAAAAATTGAATCCATACCTATGGCAGCCAGATATATTCTTCTTCTGTTCATTGGATGTTTAACTTTAGGTTGCTCAGATAAGAACTCAAAAAAAACCATTCCTGAAAACACAACAAATTGGGATTCAGTCTTCACCACACAGGGACTTCAAAATATTCAAAAATCGGATTCAACAATTCTGGTTGATCTGCGCTATTCATCACAAAATAACTTTATAGGAAAAGACTTATATGGTAGCCTTGAACAAGCGTATCTACGTCCTCTCGCTTTGAATAAATTACTTCAAGCATCAGAATACCTAAGGAAAAAAAACCCAGATCTGCGTTTATATATTTATGATGCTGCAAGGCCCAGGCGCATTCAAAAAATTCTATGGGAAAAGTCAGGTTTACCTGAGCAAGAGAAAGCAAAATATGTGGCCAATCCTCAGTCAGGGTCCATACATAATTACGGCTTTGCTGTTGATCTCACACTCAGTGATTCCACAGGAAAAGAGTTAGATATGGGCACCGACTATGATCACTTTACTGAAAAAGCGCATATCGATAAAGAAGAGAATCTCGTTAATAAAGGTATACTAACCATGCAGCAGGTTGAAAACCGCAGGATTTTAAGGAACGCAATGACCCAATCAGGTTTTATAGTACTAAATTCAGAATGGTGGCATTTTGATGCCTTACCCCGTGATGAAGTTACTTCGAATTATATTATTATCGAATAACATTTTACCTCGTATTTATTATGTATAAAGACCTTGCTGAAGCTACTGAAGCCCTCCGTGATAAGGGATTTGAACATACTTTTGAACTCGGAGACCAATATATAACATGCAAAAAATTAGATCTTCAATATGATGTTGGAGATCTACAGATCAGGGAAACACACAAATTTGATCAGGGAACTGATCCCGGATCTGAATCAACCATTTATGCGATTGAATCTGAAAGCGGAGTTAAGGGTACACTCATCATATCTTATGGCAAATATGTTGATCCTGATAAAGCCACATTGATCGATAAACTGTTAAAGACTCAAAAGAACTAATCTGAGCCCGCATATTTTCTGGGAATGGGATTCTTTTTTGAGGCATGTGCCCAGTATATGGTTACCACCCACCACCGTTGTCCATCATCAAAAAGCTGAATGCTATTGATACCCTTATTAAATGGCTCATCATCAGTCTCACTTCGTTTTGAGCCGTATGTACTCATTAAATGTACAATTCTTCCATAGTGCTGCTCTTCTCTGTGAATCTCATATTCATAAAATCCGTTTTCTACAAAATATGAATCTGTATTTTCGATAAATTGATCAATAGTCATCACCTGATACTCATTTTTGCCACCTTCCTTCTCACTTGTAGGTATGAGTCTTGCATCTGGGATCAGAAGATTTCTGAATCGGTCCCAATCTCTGGGTTCTCCCTTTTCTCCAGAAATAGAAGCATATAACGCCTCAATTATATTATCGATGGTTTCCACATCTTTTTGACGTTGTTCTTCACTTACCTGCGCAAAGACAAATTGCACTCCAAATAGCATTATCAGTTGTACTGTAATTATTTTTTTCATGATGTTGTTAAGTTTTCTCTGTCAATTGACGGCTAATATTATTCTACACAATTATCTTTTCGACGAGTATCTACAATATGAAAGATCTTCCAATCTTCCCCGGTTTTCATTAATTGAAATGAATTAACTCCACAGTGAGAGAAGTTTTCTCCTCGATAGAACTGGTAAGGGGTCCATGCAGAGGCCAACTCCCCATCGATCTTTATCTCATACCCGCTGATCTTTTCATCCCAAACTTCATTCTTTTCGGTTCCAATAGCTTTTAGAAATCCTTCCAGTGAGCCGTTGTTCAAATACACCTTACCCTCTTCATTCTTGAGGATCGTTTGCATGGTGGCTTCTTTGTGAAATGCGGATGCAACTTTAGTGCTGTCACTTTCTCGCATGCCATCAAAAAGGGTTTCAATGGTTTTCTGAACTTCTTGTTCAGCTGAATTTTGCGCAAGAGTTGTTCCAGAAATTCCTATGGTCAAACATAGAAAAACGATTAAAATATTGGGTCTCATAAGATTAATGGATTGGTTTGTGGTTGAGACACAATTACGGAAATTATTCAGACAAGTTTGTTAGAAATTGTAATCCCAACAAGATTATATCTATTATTATAAATACAATATTAACATAAATATGTTATTTGAATCTTTACTATACCCTTTTATACTAAGCCGCATCCCCATTAATTATAAAATCACCCTATGAGTCCATTTCAAAAATATTCATTTAAATTGTTATTCATTTTCTCTTTTATACTGGGTACTACAAATCTCTTCGCACAAGAAGATCCTTCCAAAAAGAACTCACTCGAGAAAGGTTCAAAAACCCTTCAATTTCAGATCAATAATAATTTTAGTTTATCCTCTTTTTCCGGTTCAATGCTTTCCTACAAAAAGCAAGTCACGAATAGCCGGGCACATAGAATAGGACTAAGTCTGGGTTCGCAGTTTGGAAGTTCGGACTTAGAAGACGATCCCAATGAAAGAATTGTTAATAACTCTGAAAACAATGTTTCTTTTAGCTATACATGGATGAATTATCTGAATCCTGATAACCAAATTAAATTCTACTATGGTTTTGGTCCCGCAGTCAATGCAAAGCATCAAAAATCGGAAATGGATGATATCAACAGTAACCGAACCACGAAAGAATATACCATTGGATTATCTGCGTTAGGCTACACAGGAGTCGAGTGGTTTTTTCATCCATCAATAAGCCTTCATGCTGAATATCAAATTTCTGCTACCGGCAATTACACTAAGAATGAGTCAATAAATACAAACAAATCAACTGATAATTCAGTTAAACAGGTAAGGAATGAAAGAGAGTTTACATTTGGAGGAAATGGAGTCCGCTTCGGATTATCAGTTTATTTCTAAATAAAAAAGCCCAGATC
>JAVLBT010000217.1:0-3210 GCA_031580945.1 Gracilimonas sp. | reverse complement strand
ATGTTATAAACCTCGATATTTTCTTGCCTTGATAACTCTTCGAGTTCTTTCTCTTCGGGATTTCTAGCCCCAATATAAATTTTGTGGCCGGCATTGGCCCATCCAATTGCTAAAGTTGAACCAACATTTCCATGTCCTATTACTGTAATATTCATTGATCGATTATTTTAAGATTATAAAACTGATTATGACTCAAGATTTTTGATTACCAGGTCTGCAACCTTTTTTCCAGACATTTGCTGTTGTCCGGTTATAAGATTGCCGTCCTGCACTGCAAATGCTTCCCAAAGGTCACCCTGAACAAACTTAGCACCTAATTTTGTTAAAGCATCTTCAACCCGCCAGGGCATCACTTTTTGGCCCATAAGTTCATCTACTGCATTTTCTTCAGCATTCGTAAATCCGGTAACCTTCTTATTTTTTACTAAAGGCTCTCCATCCTCAGTTTTTGCCCATTTAAGTATAGCCGTTCCGTGGCACAGTGCTGCTGTGATCTTTTCAGTTGCATAAAATTCAGAGAAAAAACGATGTAAATTCTTTGCTTCCTCAAAAGTAAACATGGGCGATTGTCCTCCCGCCACCAATATAGCATCAAAATCCTCCTTTGAGACTTTGCTAATAGGGACTGTAGAGATCAATTTCTTATTAAAATTCTCATCTTCGAGATACCTTAAACTCAGTGTATCCGACTCAGAATATCCACTCTCATGCCGGGGGTCACTCAATGCATCAGGAATTACCTTACCGCCCTTTGGACTCGCAATCGTAACCTCATGACCCTTTTTAATAAAGGCATCGTAAGGATGGATTAATTCGGAAGCCCAAAATCCGACTTCCGTTCCAATTGTCGTGCTCACACCGGGATTTGCTACAATAATTAAAATATTTTTTGACATATTATCTCCTGAAGTAGTTAGTTAGACAAACACCGGTAGAACTAAATATCTACCGTTCTTTTTTTAATGAACATGTACAATTTTTCACTTATAGTACTTTTAAACAAGTACTTACCAATTGGTTCGATAGGCACCTGAACCTCACATTTGGCTGCAATGCCCCGCAAACGGCAATTAATAAACATTAGAATTATGCCTGACTTTGAATACAAAGGAAAAGCCTTTTACAACCCGGTTGAATTTGCATTAGAAAAGATTGGTGGACGATGGAAAATGCCCATTTTATGGCGTCTTCAACACAAGGTATACCGAACAGGAGAGTTGAAAAGAGATATCAAAGGAATCAGTCAGAAAATGTTGACTCAACAGCTCCGCGAATTAGAAAAGGACGGGTATATAAACCGGAAAGTATATCCTGAAGTACCACCACGTGTTGAATACTCGATTACAAAAGTTGGCAGAACGACGATCCCGATCATTGATACGCTAAGAAAGTGGGGAATCAGCGAAATGAAACGGGAAGGAATAGATCTCACAAACAAATAGTGCCTTAACAGTATTTTAAACTCCCTTTCGAATTCTGAGTAGGCGATCAACCGGGCTTCTATCTCCAGGATCTACCAAGTGATCATGATGTTTATTTGAATATTTTACATCCTCCGTTGAAAAGAACGCCTCAGGATCGATCTCCTTCACAATATGGAATACTTTATTGAGTTTCTTTCTCTTCATTACGGTAAAGATCACTTTTACGTCGTTATATCCGCCTTTGGCATCCACGCTGGTGACAGCAACGCCTGCTTCCTTTAACGCCTCTTTCAGTTCCTCCGACCTGTTTAGCGTGATGATCCGAACTAAAACTGTTCCTACTTTCATCATGTCTTCTATGTATAAACCAATAAAAGTACCTGCTGAAAATCCTGCTGCATAAGCTACATAACTGATCCAATGATCCAGATTCGTAAGCAGCTGAGCAACAACGATCACCCAAATAAGGACTTCAAAAAATCCCAAAACTGCTGATTGAAGTTTATAACCGCGAGACACCATAGTAATTCGCAATGTTCCCAGAGAAACATCGGCTATACGAGAAAAAAAGATTAGAAAGGGCATAACGTAATACGGAAGATCGGCCATTAAACTATACTAAAATGAATAAAAAAACCTCTCCAGTTTTAGCGAAGAGGTTTTATAAAATTACGAATTTAATTATTCATTATGGAGCAGAATCTTCCGCCTGTTTAGCTAATTTTTCGATCACTCCGGCCGCCCATTCTTTTCCTCCTAAACCAAAAGCCAGTCCAAGCGCAAGGCAAACGGCACCGAACAACAGAAGAAATGCATTTGTCACCAGTTGCTCTCCGATACTAAGCTGTGTAAGTGAAAGAGATACCACAAATAGGATAATGGCATATTTTGCGATGCCTCCAATAATGGCACCATTCTTTACGCCAATATTTGTAAGGTAAGTCGTAACTACCTGTGCGATAAAACCGGCAAGAAATATTCCAAAAATAAGTGCCAACACTGCAACGATTACATTAGGAATGTAAAGTATGATCTGGTTGAATAGTTCTGACGCAACACTCAATCCCAAGGTATTAAGGCCGGCAAGAATCACGATCAACATGATAAGCCAGTATATAATACCTCCTAAAATATCGATAGCAGATTTTTCACTGCCACCATCTTTCAGAAATTTATCGATCTTGGCTTTATCAGTTACTACATCCAGGCGTATAATTTTTAGCAGTTTTATGGATGCTGTTTTTACCAATTTGGCAATGATCCATCCAATAATAAGTATCAGGATAGCGCCAATCAGGCTGGGTAAGAATGAAGCTAATTCATTGAAAAAGGTGTTATACGACTCCATTAACACCGTTTGTATTTCTTCTAACATATTGTACCTCCATTAAATGTGAATATTATTCCTTCATTTACTTAAAGCAGATGACATTCACAACAATATTTGGCAAGAAATCTTAAAATTAATCTTGATAGTGGAGCCTATTAACCCTTATCTTCAAAGTCTTGGGCAAGTCCTATACAGCCAGCTCCCTTTGAACTCCGTCAGGGCGGGAACGCAGCAGCGGTAATCTGGTCGTAGCGGCGTGATATAGGTCGCTTGCCCATTTTTTATTTTATCAAGTCATTTATTTGTGAGCATAAAAAAAGCCCGTCGGTCAGAACCGAAGGGCTTCGTTGTTTTTGAGAATATTTGTTTTATTCTGTAGTAATAGGAACAGCTACTTTAGTGGTTCCCCAGTGCAAATTCAGATGCGCTTTGGTTTCTGATAGTGTATCAAAGTTG
>JAVLBT010000216.1:0-3348 GCA_031580945.1 Gracilimonas sp. | reverse complement strand
GATCCCTTTGGGAAAGGAACTTCGCTCCGCTAAGTACTATTGAAGGTTGTTTGATTTTAGCCTCCTTGAAGTCCGCAGGACCTCCAAGAGTGGCGAGGATAGAGCTATAACCGTTAAACTTGTTAAGTCTTTAAAAGGTTTGATTGAGGATTAAACCATTTTTTGAATCCAGGCGGGTGTTGAACTTACAGACCGATCGATCATTTTGTACCAGGGAAATCCAATCAGAATTAATTCCAAGACAAATGCATCAAACCGGATATTCATACTTAACGTGATTCCGAAATGCATTAAAATGAGAAGAGAGATGGTATAGGGTCGCAGTTTTTTCCACCAGGCTGTAAAACCAATCAACTCTGTAAGCCATCCAAAAAGAAGAATCATTGAGGATAACAGGGTACTGCTCAGTGCTAATTGTTGTAAGAAATTCAATTGAAAGCTTCCCTCACGTGAAAGAATGTCAACACTTTTTTCACTAATCCAAAGCCAAAGGTGTCTGCCGTCAAACCAGTTGAAACCAGTGCCAATCAGTTTCGAAAAAAATGCGGATGTATAACCTAAGCCTACGAAGAAGATGATGGCTCCCAAAACAAAACGCGGCATTTTTTGCTTATCAGAGAAGAATATAGAACCAACAGCCAGGCAAAAAACTGATAAACCAATCATGTTTTGGCTGTGGGGTATTTCACCCTGTGAATATCGAATAACATACTGTAAATGCAGCAGGAAAAAGACTACTGCATAGAGCCATTTAGGCCCTTTTCTGAAAAATCCAAAAATTCCCAGGATTGAGGTCAGAAATGCTATAAAAAGTGGAATATTGTGATCAAATAGGTAGGAGACATCGAAATAGTTTGCAAGACCAAGCGACAGTACAACTTCTGAGTTATGAAGCTTTGTATAGAGTCCCCATGACCATGAATAGTAAATGGTATAGAGAAGGATAAAAAGCTCAAAAAACTTGAAAAAGATAAGTTCTCCGGGTGTAACCCTCCTGTTGGGTTCAAATAGTTGATTGCCAATTTTTTCGTACCAGCGCATCGTATCTATTCCTCTCCGTTGAAATATTCCGATTTGTCTAAAGTTGGATTCATGCGAACGGTATCGGCAGTGACTAACAGGAACGGTTTAATTTCCACGATAACGGAATCCTCTTGAACAAGCTGTCCACGAACTTTTGAAGCCATCCAGCGTTCTGAGCCGAGTCTATTCTGTCCAAACATGTAGCGCAAAGCTTCTCTTCGTTCCGGTGTCCAGTTTTCTGTTTTAGATATAAAGTTAGAAAAATCAATTTGGTCAATACCATGCTCTTTTAGCGGTACAGGTTCTGCAAATCGATTATATAAGGAGTGAGTTTCCCAAATTTGGTCGTCCGGCAGATCTGTTACATCCAAAACCATTGCGCGTGTCCATGGATTACCGGCCTGGGAGAACATAGGATAGATACTAAAAGGCCAAAATTCCCCTTTGTGTGATGCAACAAGTACTGCATAGAGTACAAATATTACACCGATGATTTTAATCCCTTTTTTAGAGAATGAATTATCCATTTGATTTTTACACTTCGGTGGTTAATTCTTACCCTTGAACGAGTAGAACTTTACGGGCGTCGTTTCAGTTTAAAATCTTTACAAGTACAAATATATTCTTTCGGTTGATTATCTCACAATATCAGGATGAATCAATTGGGATTTTTTACCTTATCTTATGCTTCGTTATGATGAATAGAATCATTTGCTAATTTTATTTGTCTCACTTATTGTAGTTCAGTTTATCTTTATGCTGCAAAATTGTTCGATGTAATTGAGTCGAAAGGTCAGTATTGTTGATTTATTTATCATAAATAGCAGTTTATTTAATCATATTTGTCAACAGTTATCTTTCGTTTAAGCTTTTAAGTAAGCAAATTTATAATTTGAGTTTAAAAAGGGGGCAATGAAAAAGCTCATATTCGCTACTCTTAAAAACGTGGCTCTACGTATTTACTATTCCAATACATATAAGGTTTTCTGTAGATGAAAATAATCGATGTAGCTGAATTTTATACTGATCAGGGTGGCGGGGTAAAAACCTATATTAATCAAAAACTTAAAGCGGCTAATCGATTGGGTCATGAGATGGTTATTATTGCTCCCAATACAGAACCAGGAGAGGAAGAACGGTTTGGAGGACGAGTTATCTGGGTTCAGGGACCACGATTACCATTAGATCCAAGATATACGATCTTGTGGCGGCAAAAGGAAGTTCACAAAATTATCGACCGCGAAAAACCGGATGTGGTAGAAGGATCCTCGGCTTGGACCGGTGGATGGTTTGCAGGACAGTGGAAGGGTGATGCGGTTAAAACACTTATTTTTCACCAAGATCCCGTTGCAGTTTATCCACACACATTTCTTGGCAACTTCTTTTCTTTAGATCGGATCGATTGGCTTTTTAGCTTCTATTGGCAGTTCTTGAAGAAATTAAGCAATAAATATGATGCAACGATTGTTAGCGGAGACTGGCTTGAAAACAGGCTGAAGAAATTCAATATCCATAATCCTGTTTCAATTCCGTTTGGGATTGATAAAAACTTTTTTTCTCCGGAAAGAAGAGACTCAGAATTAAGATCTAAAATTTTAAAAGAGCTGGGATTACCTGAAGAAGCTCACCTGTTGATTTCTGTCAGTCGTCATCACCCCGAAAAGAGACTCAGCACGATTATTGAAGGGTTCAAAATCGCATCAGAAAACAAGCCGATGGGTTTGATTATTTTTGGAGGCGGACCGATTAAAAAATGGATTGAATTTAAAGTCAAAGATGTTGAAAACATTCAGTTAATGGGTTTTACGTCCAATCGGTCCGAACTTGCTGATATTATGGCTAGCTGCGATTACTTTGTTCATGGATCTGCCGCGGAAACATTCGGGCTTGTAGTTGCAGAAGCTATCTGCAGCGGACTCCCGATTGTTGTACCCGACAGCGGTGGAGGTACAGACCTGGCGGATCCGGATTATGCAGAGATTTATGAAACCGGTAATAATACCAGCCTGGCTGAAGCTTTGTTGAGAGTTACCGGGCGCGATCGCAGTCATCTAACTAATTGTTGCGCGAACGCTGCAATAGAATCTATCCGAACAGTTGATGAACATTTCAACCATCTTTTTTCGTTTTATAAAAAGCTGATTGATGAGAAAGCGGGTGTTTGATTTATGTGGCCCCTCAGTGCGAATAACTTTATTGTAAATTATATGAATGTGTATCCGAAGACGTTAAAGTTCGTAGAGAAGTTTAATAACAGCATGTTAAATGAACGCGTTTACCGGTTAGATTATGATTAAAAGGGTCCTTTCAGAGTGCGATAGCTCC
>JAVLBT010000215.1:0-3439 GCA_031580945.1 Gracilimonas sp. | reverse complement strand
TAACAATATTTTCGGCACGAATTTGGAACAAAAATTTCAATAAATCACTTGTGTTTTTCCAACACTTGTGTTTATTACACTCATTCATCTTTAAAAAAATTACATAAATATGATTTGGACCGTTGAATTAGCCGCAGCTTTAGACGATGCCCCCTTTCCGGCAACCCGAGAGGAACTTATAGAGTGGGCCGAGCGAAATGGATTACCAACCCAGGTAATCGTCAACCTGGAAGAACTTGAAGAAATAGAACAAGGTGAAGAACCGGTGTATGAGGGCATAGAAGATATATGGCCTGATTACATTCGCAAAGAAGACTTCTTCCATAATGAAGAAGACGAAGGTTTTGACTACGACGACGTATAATCTCTAAAAATTATCAGGTTACAGATTCTCATTTGAGCCTGTTACCCTGTACTATCTTGTTTGCATTTACTCGCAGCCTTATTTCATTAACTTTTCTGCTATGTTTACTCACATGGGTGGATTTGTTTTGTCCTGCACAGGTTTACGCGAGACAAATTCAGGAAAGTGAAAATCAAGAAGACGTTGTACGCCGTATCCGATTTTCAGGCAATGATGCTATCAAAAACAGAACGCTGGAAACCCTGGTTCGAACAAGAACGAACCGTGAATTTTTAGGGATTCCTCGTTTTACTCCCTGGTATTATATCTGGAATTTATCGAATGGCAGATTTGGGGAAGACCCAACCTATCTAAACAGACAAACGGTTGCCAACGATATGGAGCGGCTTACGCTCTATTATGAGTCACTTGGGTACCTGGATGTATCGGTTGATACGACAATCATTGAATATCAGCCTGATAAAATTGAAGTTTCATTTATAATAAATGAAGGTGCCCCCTATCGCATTGCCCAGCTTTCGTATCAAGGTCTACCTGCATTTAAAGAGCGTCAAAAAATTTCAAATTTTATGGCCGCAAGTGCCCTAACCAGAAACCAAATTGACGATACTACCTTTGCAGTAAACAGACAGTACAGTTCTCAGGAATTAAGCAGAGAACAACAACGTATTATCAATTTCCTGAAAAATAATGGATATGCATCCGTTCAGCGAGATTCTGTTGTTGCTCTTGTTAAGAATGATACAACCAGTTCACACACGCTGGATGTTCAATTTAATATTAGCCCGGGTCGCGTATATCGGTTTGGGAATGTAAGAATTCGACTCAGCGATAATGAAGAACCAATTGAATATACGCAACACGATACACTTGCAGGCCCCCCGACTACGATTGACAGTACAAATCAAGTCGTACTGGCTAAGGAACCAGGTACGCAAACTAATTTCAGCCTGCTATCCTCTCAGCTTTTGTTCAAACCCGGATCCATTTACAATCACTCTTTGTACCTGGAGACGGTGAATGAATTTCAGAATCTGGGGATGCTTTATATACGACGATTCAGCCAAAACGAAAATCAAAGTCAGACCGATTTTAGTAAAGATCAGATTCCCGCTTATTTTGATCTTCAAACGCTCACCAAACATAGTATCTCTACTGAATTATTTGGAATGAAGCGATATGGATATGGAACAGGTTTTGGAGTAGATTACAACAACAATAACGTATTTGGCAACGCCGAGAATTTAGTGATCGGAGCCAATGCCAGTTTTGAATTTGTGAGTCCTTCCGTATTAGAAGAAATCGATACCTCGGCCACACAGTCATCCATATTTCGAAGTTATGAGCTTCGAACCGAATATTCAGTTCCACGGTTGAATTTTCCCTTTGCCTTTCTCGATAACAGGCCAGGATTCACAAGCGGTATTACCCGATATTTATTAGCCTACAGCCGATCCGACCAGCTTTTATTCGATATCAATTCAGATGTGGGTTTCAATATGCGCTACGAAGTTAACCATACGCAGAATTTTTCCAGTTTTTTGGACCTGCTGGAGCTCGACCTTGTCGATACAAATCCTTCCGGGGCTTATATACGAAATCTCAGAAATGAATTTGGGACTGACACCCTTGCTGACGGCACCATCGTGGATGCCTTTGAGCTACAACGTATCTTAGAAGATTTCAACCCACAGGTATCCTCGATCATCCGCTATACATTCAGAAATCAGGACACGGATCTCATCAAAAGAAACCGGGGATATTTTAGTGAATATTCGATCTCTGTAGGTGGAAACATTCCATTCCTGATCGATAATTACATCATTACTCCTGATACCCTTGAGGGATTCTTACCATCGCTTTTTGGACTCAGTAATAACGACCTCAGGTATAGCCGCTTCGTCAAGATCTCTGCTGACTACCGGCGGTATTTCTCGATCTCAAATTCAACAGTTCTGGCCATGCGCTTATTTGGTGGTTTTGCGCAACCATATGGCAATTCAACTTCCATTCCGCTCAACCGTCGTTTTTTTGCCGGAGGTAGCAACGATATTCGTGGGTGGGCCCCATTTCAATTAGGACCTGGAGATATTTCTACCGATAATGTAAATATCCCGGGGGGTGAAATTAAACTGGCGGCCTTTGGTGAATTCAGGCAAATATTCATTCAGGATTTCCTGAGTGCCAATTGGCAGGCTGCCCTGTTTGTGGACGCTGGTAACGTGTGGTATGGTCCCAGAAATGATTTCAGGGATGAAAATAATCGTGACCGCCTTGAATTGGGACGATTTCAGTTTGATAATTTCTACAATCAGATCGCAGTTAGCGGCGGCCCCGGACTTCGGCTGGATTGGGATTATGTGGTCGTTCGGTTTGATTTTCCTTTTCGGCTGCACGACCTTCAGGCTGGTTGGTTTAACAATAAGCAGTTATATTTTACTTTCGGTATCGGACACTCATTCTAAATTAGAGGAACAAACAATGTTTGAAAAATTTTCCAAGATCAAAGACCAAACCAATATCGTCTTCAAATCCAAGTTCCTTAAAAATTTGAGTCCGGCCGAACGATATGAAGTATTACAACTTTGCCATCGCCGTAAGTATAAAGAGGGTGAATATGTGTTTTACAAACATGATCCCGGAACAGGTATGTATTTCATTGAGAATGGAACTATTGAGTTAACCATTGGAAATGAGGATGCGCAGGGAAAAAATGACCAGATCATTCGACATTTAACGCTGGAGTCCCCAGATAGTTTTGGGGCCCTGTCCATTGGATATGATCTGCGTAGAAAATCTTCTGCAAAATGTGTCACAGACTGTCAATTGCTTGGTTTTTTTAAGCCGGATTTTGAAGTCCTGTTGGACCGTCATCCCAAGATCGCCGTCAAATTTCTACAAACCCTTACCAATATTGCACTTCGACAGTTAGAAACGACGGCTAAAAAACTTGCGGAAGTTGCCGGTGAGCAAACCGCTTTAAATATTCAATTTCAAACCTATTACGAAGACAGCTCTGAGGATTCCGTATAAATGGCATTGAAAAAAGGTCAGGAAGTAGAATTAGACATAAAC
>JAVLBT010000214.1:0-3457 GCA_031580945.1 Gracilimonas sp. | reverse complement strand
ATGGTTATCCAATCGATGCAGAATTATATGAGATAAGAAGAGAAAGAACATTGGAGCTTGCTGAAGAAGGGTTTAGAAGAGATGATTTGAGGAGATGGAGAGCTCACAATTTATTTCAAAATCAACGGCCTAAGGGCTACCCCTTTGCACCAGAGGAATGGGAGGATGGTGAAGTACTGATTCCAACTGATGAAAATGGTTTTATGGACCCTTACAGAAATGATATTCCAAATGGATACGGATTTCAGGAAAACCGGGACTATTTGAACCCAATACCAGTAGATGAGCTTACGCTTAATGAGAATCTCGAACAAAACCCAGGATGGTAATAATAGTCTCTAATTTTTAGTGAAATCGATTAATAAGTTATGCCCGGTCTTGTTTGACAGGGATTACTTAGAAACATTTTATGTCCTTCTATTTTTAAAATAAATAATCTTATCTTTTAATTTATATTTAATAGTATCAAATTCTTATGATGGAAGTGAAATGTTTTAAGACCATTTTAATTCTGGTTCTAATAAGTGTAGTTCCTGTAGCTGTGAGTACAGCGCATGAATACGACAATAGTAAAAAAAATGGTGATCCGCCGAACATCATTTTAATTATGACGGATGACCAGGGATTTGAAACGATTGGGGCTTATGGTGGAGAATCCTATGATACGCCCGGTATAGATAAATTAGCCGAAACAGGCATTCGCTTTGATCAAGCACATGCTAACCCGGTATGTACACCAAGCCGTGTGAAAATGATGAGTGGCCGGTACAACAGCCGCAATTATACCGGTTTTGGGGATATGGATCCTGAGATCTTCACATTTGGGAATCTTTTCCAAAATGCTGGTTATGCAACATTTATTGGCGGAAAATGGCAGCTGAGCGGTGATCTGAGTTCGCCCTATGAATTTGGTTTTGATGAATATGCACTCTGGCAAGTCATCCGCCGCGGTAGAGGTGAGAATCCCATTGCAAATCGATATCCAAATCCCGGCCTGGCGATTAACGGTGAAATAAAAAATTACTTCGATGGGGAATACGGCCCGGATATTATTAACGACAATGTTCTTGATTTTATAGAACGTCATCAGGAGCAGCCGTTTTTTGTGTACTATCCGATGAATTTACCCCATTTTCCATTTGAACCCACACCCGATTCAAAGGATTGGGATCCAACTGCACGCCGTGGAGATACCGAGGAAGCACCTGGTTTAGGTGATACAGCTTATTTTGGGGATATGGTTGAGTATGTTGATAAACTTGTAGTGAAGGTCGTTGATCATCTTGATGATTTAGGATTACGGGAAAAGACATTAGTTATTTTTACCTCCGATAATGGCACACACAGACAAGTTACGTCTATAATCAACGGTGAAGAATATAAAGGCGGTAAGCTGTCATCAACAGCAGCAGGTACACATGTTCCATTTATTGCAAACTGGCCCGGAGAGATACCACAGGGAGTTGTAAATGACGATCTGATAAGTTTTACCGATTTTTTCCCTACTCTGGCTGAAGTTGCCGGAATTGAAGTTCCTCAAGATTTAAAACTTGACGGACAAAGTTTCGCTTCAGTTTTATACGGGAAAGATGCAATATTGAGAGACTGGCTCTATATGTGGTGGTATCGCAATAATAATCCTGAAGGACCTGGCGATGAGTTTGCAAGAACACACCGGTATAAATACTATCAGGATGGCCGATTTTATGACCTATCGCAAGATCCCTTAGAAGAGCATTCACCAATTGCTAAAGAAGAACTTTCAGCAGAGCAGAAAGCATTACTTAATAAATTGCAGAATATTATTGAAGAAAATACCAGGGAGGGTTTCTATCAATAAAAACTTAAACATAGTTGCTCGTTTATTTACTAAATATTTAGCACTGTTATTATTGTTAGGTGCCTTAGCTGTAGGCAACCTTTCCGCAGAGATGTCGGATAAACCAAATGTATTATTCATTGTTTCCGATGATTTGACGGCTACGGCAATTTCCTCTTATGGAAATGAAGTTATCCAAACACCAAATATTGACCAGCTGGCAGCGGAGGGTACTCGTTTTACAAGAGCTTATTCTCAGTACCCGGTTTGCGGGCCTTCACGAGCTTCACTAATGTTTGGGTATTATCCTTCTGCTACAGAAACTTTTGGTTACGTAAGTGGGCGTGAAAATGTAGGGACAGACCGTTTGTCATTTTCACAGCTTTTTAAAGAAAATGGCTATTATACTGCGAGAGTTAGCAAAATATACCATATGGGTGTTCCAATTCATATTGAAGAAGGATCCGATGGGGCCGACGACCAAGTATCCTGGGACGAAAGATATAACAGTCAAGGGCCAGAATGGAAAGCGGAAGGGGAAGCAGAACTGGTTCAGAATAATCCTTATGGCACAAAACCACGAGAGGGTGGTAATGTAATGACCATTGTTAAAGCTGAGGGCGATGACCTCGTTCATTCGGATGGAAAGACTGCTCAAAAGGCAAGTGAACTGATTCGTCGACATAAAGATGAACCATTTTTTTTAGCAGTTGGTTTTGTGCGTCCACATGTCCCTTTTGTCGCTCCGACAGATTATTTTGATCCCTATCCTTATCAACAAATAGTACTTCCTCCAAAGGTGGAAAATGATTGGGATGATATACCAGAACTCGGTATCAATTATGTAAATAGTGTAAATGCAAAGATGTCGGAAGAGCAGGAGAAGAAAGCAGTTGCAGGATATTATGCATCTGTATCCTACATGGACAAACAAGTTGGGAAAGTACTTAAAACATTAAAAAAGGAGGGACTCGAAGATAACACGATTGTCATCTTTACTTCTGATCATGGATTCCATCTGGGAGAACATCGTTTCTGGATGAAACTTGGACTTCATGAAGAATCTGTTCGTGTACCAATGATCATTAAAGTACCGGGCAAGGAACCTGCGGTAACAGATTCCTTCGTTGAACTATTGGATCTTTACCCAACGATTGCTGAGCTAGCAAACCTGGACTATTCTGAGCATTTGCAGGGAAAAAGTTTGGTTCCTGTCTTTGAGGATCCAAACTACTCAGTTCGGGATGCAGCTTTTTCTGTAACTCGGTGGAAGGGCGAAATGGTATACTTATTACGAACTGATAAATGGGCTTATATTCAATATGGTGAAGAAGCAGAGGCAGGAGTAGAACTCTATGATATGCAGCTGGATCCGCAACAATTCAATAATTTAGCAGGGAATCCTTTCTATCAGGAAACAGTCAAAGAATTTGAGATAAGATTGCAAAATAAATTGCAAAGAGTCCGAGACAACGATCTGGGTATTAGATACGAGCGTTGAAGTTATTGATGAAAGTAAAATTTTTATAGGAAGAGACATTTTTTCTATTCAATTAAATCAATTTAGTTAGTTTTCTTACTTTCCTAAAGCTGTATCAAAGGCATGATTACAATCATCAAAAGAAAAAATAAAACGTC
>JAVLBT010000213.1:0-3460 GCA_031580945.1 Gracilimonas sp. | reverse complement strand
ATTTAAAGAATCAGCTGAATGCTTAGCTGAGAAATTAAATCTTTCCGTGAAAGAATTGCGGGAACTCTTCATGACGTCAGAGGAAAATACAGCTATTCAAATTGCTGATGGTGTTGCGCTAAATCATGCCAGATTAAAAGAAGATATTTCACCTGAGCTTGTCTTAGTGCGGATTAGAGACGGATACAGCAAAGAGAAGATCAATAAAAGAGCTAAAGATAAATCTGGTAATGGAAAATTACATTCAATTATTTTCTTTGTCAGTTCGGAAGCAAATACCGGTCAGCATTTAAGAATTCTTGCACACATTGCAGAAATGGTAGGAACTAAAAACTTCTTGCAGAGATGGGTAAATGCTAAAAATGATGAAGAAATTAAAGAAATCTTGCTCAGAGACGAACGGTTCATCAAGATTACGCTAAATCCAGATAATAATACACAACAATATATTGGTAAGATGATCAAAGAGGTCTCCTTTCCTGGGCAAAGCCTCATAACCATAATTCGAAGAAATGGGGAGATCAAAATTCCTCATGGAATAACGGTGCTTCAGGAAGATGATGAGTTGTCCGTTATAGGTGAAGTAGAGGACATTAATGAGATCAAAAAGATGCTCAAAGAGTAACAGTTGTTCAGCAATTCGTTCAAAGATTATTACTCAAAATGTAGCAATAAACAATTTTCAACTGGCTTCACACGCTCTGCGTTGGAGCCAAAAATTACTTCCCCAGCTTCGCCAAGATCTCATCAAACGTCAGGGAATCCTCCTCACTTGCCTTCATATTCCGAAGGGTGAATTTGCCTTCACTCAGTTCATTATCACCTATAATTACAGTATAAAGTGCATTTTCCCGATCAGCATCTTTCATCTGTGCTTTCATGGAGCGGCCTTTGTAATCCATGGTGGCCGAATGTCCGGCTGCCCGAGCTTTTGGTAAATGGGTAAGTGCCCAGGTTCGGGCCGCTTCACCAAGAGTTACGAAATACAGATCAACCGATTTTTCTTGAGCCAGCTCAATTCCTAATTCTTCGCAAGCGATCATGAGGCGCTCCATACCGGCAGCAAATCCCACGGCTGGAGTAGGCTGACCACCGATTTCTTCAACCAACAGGTCGTAACGTCCACCACCAGCTAAAGCATCCTGAGACCCAAGATCAGGTGAGATTAGCTCAAAGGCCGTACGGGTATAATAATCCATTCCTCGAACAAGATGCGGTTCTATGGTGTAGTTGATGCCAAGTTGATCCAAATATTTCTTCACTTTTTCAAAGTGCTTAGTGGATTCTTCGTTTAAATAATCCTGTATGACCGGTGCATTTTCAATGAAGTCCTGATCTTCTTCTTCTTTTGAATCCAGAATACGAAGCGGATTCTTCTCAAAGCGTTTTTGGGAAACCTCACTCAGCTTATCCAGATTTGGCCGCAGAAAATCACGAAGGGCATCTTTGTATGCTTCCCGACTTTCCGGATCGCCAATAGAATTTAATTTCAGCTCGTAATTCTTGATCCCGATACGCTCGTAGATACGAATCATAAATGCAATGGTCTCTACATCAGCAACGGAATCATCGCTCCCAATCACTTCCACCCCAAACTGGTGAAATTGACGCTGACGACCTTTTTGGGGCTTTTCAGCTCGGAACATAGGTCCGATGTAATACAGCTTCTGAGAGCCGCCTCGTTGCTCAAGGTGGTGTTCTACAAAAGCACGAACCACAGGCGCTGTGAGTTCTGGTCGCAACACGTAATGACTATCCCCCTTTTCAAAAGCAAAGATCTCCTTAGAAACGATGTCCGTAAGTTGTCCTATTCCCCGCACAATGAGTTCCGTCTGTTCCATAATAGGCGTACGGATCTCTTCAAAATTAAACTTAGCCGCTTCTTCATGAATGATGTTCTCCAGCGCCCTCCATTTTGAGGATTCATCGGGGAGAATATCCACCATTCCAACGTGTGAAGTGTATTTGGGTTTAGCCATGAGTGTTTTTGGGTTGAAGTGAAATCAGGTTAAAATATCGGCTCAAAGATAAGACAGTCACAGGAGATTTTCTTAGGGTAAAATAAAATGATGGCTACTTGTTGACTATTTTTTGCCAGTATTTAGCAAGAAACTCATTCACTTCATCACTTAGTTTGAAAATCCAAACGGAGCCTATGTATAAAATTGCGATCATAAATGATCTGATTAAAATATCGAGATAAATATTTTCAAAACCTGGAAATAATGAAGACAGATATAACAGTATTAAACCAGTTAGTACAATTCCAACCAATCGAAATGAGAAAGGCTGGATTTGTAATTTTATCCATACAAAGATCACTTTAACAGCATTATAAAGTAGTATAGAAGAAGTCGTTGCCAATGCCGCTCCGGCTAATCCATATATAGGAATAAGAAGGACATTTAAAGTGATGGCCAATAACATGAGTATCCATGATGAATAGAAATCAAAGCGAAAATATTTTGATGCAATGATGATTTGTCCGTTTGCTCCTGTAATCATCTCAATAAGATTCCCCAATCCAATAATTACAATGACAATGGTTCCATTAGCATACTCTTCAGGTAGCATAGCATATAGATTGTCAATATTAGCTACTATGCCGATGTAAAGGAGTAAACCTGTTAAGAATTGATTGAGTGAAGTTTGTTTATATACTTTCTCAACATTATCCAGATCATTTTTTTGGAATGAATTAGCAATTACTGGAAATGATATTTTCACGATCGATTTTTTAGGGATAAGAATTACGGAACCAACATAAAGTGCAATTGCATAAATTCCGCTTTCTGCTAATCCATTATAAGTACCTAACATTAGCAAATCTATGTTGCCAATTAAAAGCATTGTAAGCCCACTAAAAAAAGAATAAAAGCTATATGTTCTAATCTTTTTGATGGTTTCGGTATCAAAAACAGAAAAAGAGGGGCGAATATTGAGCAGGTTATTTTTAAGAGCATATCCCAATAACATTAGGTATTGAATACCATAATTACCTGCAAAAATCAGAATAAAAAGATCAAAAGAAATAACCTCAAAATAGAATAGAAGAAGATCAATGATCATCAATACCCTTAATAATACATCCTGTAAAAACGAAGCAAAGACGGTATTAAACTGGGCTTTTACAAAGGAGTTGAGAAGGGCAAATGCTACTGAAAATGCAACAAGAGGAATGATATATAAAAAATAATCAGATAGTAGTGTGGATCCTGTGTTGTAAAGATTGAGGATCAGATCATCAAAAAATAAAATAATAATCGAAAATACGAGCAGACCAAATACTGGAGGAACTAAAAAAGCCCAAAAAAGCCCCTGTTTATTATCTGTTTTTAAAGAAAGCTCAGGATAATATTTTATGACAGAGTTTGGGACGCCAAAATTTATAATTTGAGCGCTAATGGTCATAATGGCAATTAATACCCGGGTAAGTCCAAACTGATCCGTGTCAAGAATG
>JAVLBT010000212.1:0-3536 GCA_031580945.1 Gracilimonas sp. | reverse complement strand
ATTTGCTTTCATCATAGTCAAGGGTTAACGAAAGCGCCATTACCTTATCCGGGTGGTTTAAGGAAAAGGTATAGACAAACTCGTTGTCCGAATTCTCAAAGTCTGATTTATATTGAGGTGACTGATCAGCTTCTTCGAACCCTATAAATTTCATTGATTCTGAAACATCCAGCTTGGAGCTATTTTGTAAGTTTTCATTTGAGCTTTGTCCTGAATTTAAGCCGGCAAGCATGTTGGCTTTTTGTTTTGCATTCACTCTTTGTGACAGGTTCCAATAGCGAATGAAAGCCACCAGGTCATCAATATTAAAATCATTGTCAGGAGTTAGGATCGCTCTTGGGAAATCATTCCCATTACTAAAATCTAAAGGGGCTGTTTCAAAATTAAAGTCGTCTGTTCTCCAACCTTCTCTAAACCGGGCCAAATCGTTGATATCTACATCCAGGTCGTTGTTGAAGTCACCTATAAAAGTTGTATAAAATGGATCTGAGGTATAATCATCTTCTCCGGTATCCTGAAACCCATTTTGATTGGTATCCAGATAAAGGGCCCCATTACTATTTCTGTTGAGGTCATTCGCATTGATGATCACATTTAACGTATCTGCTCGGAAAAGCGTACTATTATCAATTAAAACAGAGGATCCGTTGACCGTAATACCAGAAGGAATAAAGTTTGTTTCCAGGGAATTTACCACCCGCAAAGAACTCTGAAACCAGCTTTCAGCATTATTGAAGCTGGAAAAGTCAGTATTGGTGATAAGTTCAAGCTGATCTTTATCTGTAACAACCTGATTTGCAGAGGAAAAACTTAAGATTTGAACGCCAGCACCACCGGTTATAGGTTGAAAAATACTTCGGGTAACGGATAAGATTCCGTTGTTAGCACCGCGAACAGCTACATCAAGCTGTCCGTTTGCATCCATATCATAAACTTCTACATCTATCGCACCCGAATACGTGCCGGGGAAAAGTTCAAGAGATGAAAAACCAATGTTCCCGTTATTTTGAAGCCAGAAATACTCACCTGTGCTTTGGGAAGAGGCTATAACATCTAAACGGGTATCGCCATTAATATCTCCTACAGCGATGTCCGAAGCATTTTGAATATTAGCTATAACAGTGAAGTTTGTAAAACTACCGTCCCCATTATTATCAAGAGTCACAATGGATCCATCAGCGGAAGCAATGACATCAAGATCGCCGTCATCATCGAGGTCAGCAGCAGTTATTTCTGTTGGATTTGACACGCTTCCAAAACTGGTAAGAAAGGAAGTATTAAATGATCCGGAGCCCGTATTGGTATATAAAGCTATAAGCTCGGCCCCTGCAAGCCCGGCTACCACATCGGTAAAACCATCTGCATTGAAATCCGCGGCATAAATCGCTGAAACTCCCCCTGCAGAAGTTGTTACCACTTGCTCATTACCAAATATCACATCCGTCTCTGTTGTTTCATTGGAATACCAGCTAATTTTACTAAGATCTTCTGAGGCTATGATAACATCACTACGTCCGTCCTGATCCATGTCGGCAATAGCTACATCCGTAGGCTGGATATTGTTGGCAGTAATGGTGTGCTGCGTCATAAAACTTGAGGAAGTAGGGGAGGCTCCGGTATTACGTAACACTCTGAACTCATTTTCCTGATCCGAGATAAAGACAAAGTCAGGATAGTCCTGATCATCAAGATTTATGGGTTTGATGATACTGGGACTGATATCATCGGTAATACTAATAGAAAGAGATCTGTCAAATGGATTATTGCCATCCGAAAACAGCATACTAATACGATTAAAAGCCGGACGTGTCAGGATCAGGTCATCGAATCCATTGCCGTCAATGTCTGCTGTGGTTATATTTCCCTCTCCGTTGTATCCAGAAGTGGTAAAAGGATTCTCATAATCGGCGCTATTCTCTACTAAAACTCTGAATGGCTCAGCGTACTCAACATCTACTTGTGGATGATCTATACTTATGGTTGCCTGGCCGAAAAGCCCCTCGGGTACTTCCACCTGAAGTTTTGAGGTGTTTCCTCCTAATACAGTGGCCTGTGTACCATTAAATCGGACTACATTTTGGTCCGGAATTTCAGAAAAATTAATTCCGGTTAAAAGAATATTGCTTCCCGCAACACCCGCTGAAGGTGTTATTGAACTTATAACTGGGACTGAAACAGGATTGGGTTCAGTGCTAATATCTGCACCATGATAGTGAATATGGATATCGCTTCCATCCGCTGCAGCAGAAATAATATCCAGAAATCCATTGCTATCCAGGTCTTTTGTTATGAATGTATAAGCATCCATGACTTCACCGGGGATTTCCACGGGTGCCTGAAAATCAAAATTATCCGTGGTATCGTTAAGCATGTAATACAATCTGTTGGTGAAATTTGAGCTATATAATATATCCAAATATCCATCACCATTTATATCACCGGCCTCTATATGGTGAGGATCCTGAGCATTATTTGTTAGCACCTGGGACGAGAATGTAGATCCATCATTTTGATAAATTCGAATACTTTCATCACTATTTGAAATAGCGATGATATCTTTAAGTCCATCTCTGTTCATATCATAGGCAAAAGCTGTATTCACACCTGAGCCTTCTGTCGAAATAACCTGTTGGAAACTGAAATTACCGACGCCATTATTTTCATACCAGGCTACCTTATTGTCTCCAGGTGAAGCTGATAATATATCGAGGTCACCATCAGAATCAAGGTCTACAGCCTGTACAGAAGTAACGTTTGTGGCAGATCCACCCAGCGAGTTTTTACTTCCAAAAGTCCCATTCCCATTATTTAACAGGGTAGCAATGGTTCCTGAATTGAACTCACCCGCTACAATATCTACAAATCCATCGTTATTGAAATCGCCGGTATCCAGGGTAAAAACCCCAGCGGCTGTTGAGCTTTCAACATTGCCACTTGAAAAGCCGGTACCTTCGAAGTTTTCAAATACAATGATTTGATTAGAGCCAAAAGCACCTGCAATAATATCAAGGTCCCCATCATTATCAATATCGGCGATTGCTAAAGAACGGGCATTGGGCACCGAACCCGAAATAAGTGTGGCATCCCCAAAAGTTCCGTCCCCGTTGCCTTTGAACCAACTAACGGTGCCATCTACTTCACTTCCATAAACTATGTCAATGATTCCATCTAAATCAAAATCACCGGTTTTGACGGAGGATGGGGTATTGGCTTCAATCGATTTAAAATTTTCTATCTGATAATTAGCTTCTGAAGGTGCTAATACGGAAATTAATTCTGAGTAATCCGTTGCTCCGTAGGGAGTTCTGATTGAGAATTGATAATTTCCCGGGTCTATTGAAGAGGGAATAAATGACAACAGCTTATTGTCAGAGATCACATAACCAATTTCATATCTTACATCGTCGTAATAAAGCCAGTTCAATCCGGCGGTTGGTGAAAAACCAGTACCAAATAGGTCAACCGGAACCCCCTTTGCTTCAGAGGTGGGGTCCATTTTTGTGATGCGGGTTGGGGTTGCATCAGCATTAGTGATC